>CAYGTY010000029.1:0-35385 GCA_964352825.1 uncultured Anaerolineaceae bacterium | reverse complement strand
ACAGCAGGAATTGCGTTTAAACCTAAACCATGTCCCCCTCCGCGCACTTCATATACTCGTCTCTGTCCTGTCCAAACTTCAGTCAAGATTAGATCTATCATATGTTTACCGCTAACATGTTGATAGACCATATCTTTAGGAATAGTCGTGTCGTTATAATCAAAGATAAAGACATTATTATCTTGTATCTTTAGCGTTAATTCGGAGCATTGTCCTAAGAAGCTACTTTCGACCACATCATCTAATATGGTTTCATAAAGCCATTGCAGAGCCTGTTTGTCCCTTCCACCGAAATACATCTCAGGGCGACGGCGGATATGCTCGCGTGGGTCGAGTCGAATTATGTCTCTCGCAGTATATCCACGTTCTGGACCGTAACCATGTTTCTTCATAATACGTTGCATAATAGTTTGTTTTTTTGATGATTTCATAAAATCCCCTCATGATTTGCAAAACAGACTCTCTGCGCCTTCGTTTCTCCGTAACTTCGTGTTAAGCATTTTTCAATCACCGATTATTCACTTATAAAATTCCTAATTCACGCGCGCGAGCGACAGCATGAGTACGGTTGTTGACAGATAGCTTTTCGTAGATGTGACGGGCATGGGTTTTGACTGTGCCGACAGACACATATAGTTTTTCTGCGATTTGCCGATTGGAATTACCCTCCGCCAGTTCACGCAAGACATCGAGTTCACGGTCAGTCAGGGGTTCAATCAATTCTGTTGATGCTGTTTGAGCGTGCGTTTGGGGCATTGCGGATAATAAATTGTTGGCGTGATGAACCATCGCAGTCGGTAAATCCTTACGCGTGGCAATCGTTTCTAGTAAATCCTGAATCGAGTCCGCTTCATTGAGGTAAAGACGTATGAATTGTTGCCCTGCATCCAGTGAAGTAATCAGATATTCAATCGCCAGTGCGCGTTCACCAAATGTTTTTGCTAATATCGCGTGGAGCAAAGAGGCTTCAGCTTTCAGTGCCGTGCGTTCAGTCTCATCAGCCAGTTCGAGCATGGGTTGCAGAATAAATTGAACCTGTTGCAATGTCGCTGATTTATTATCTTTTAGCCACCAGCGCGCAAGTGTCATATACGCGTATTCTGTAAAATCATTAATCTGCGGATTATCAACATTCAGCGAAAGGTGATTCGCCCATGCTTCAACGGCTGTCCAACGCCCTTGCAATAAATCGAGCCGTGCTTGATAGGCATTGATGTAGAGACTAAAGACTTCTTCGATAATTAGCTTCGATAAATCACGCGCAATCTGCATTTCTTGCCGTGCTTTATCAGGGCGACCTTGAGCTTGATAGACAAAAGCCAGATGAAGATGTCCGTGCATCACCTCTTTTGCAAGCTCACTTTTCCCCCACCCAGCATAGGCTTGAATCAGAGCTTGCTCAGCGCGCTCAAGCTCATTCCATTCATAATAAATTGTGGCTAAGCCAATATATAACAAGCCCATCATCCGTTGTGGAAATCCACTGGTGGCATAACGTTCTAAGACTGATTCATAGACTTGTTTGGCTTGTCGCAAGTCACCTTGCATAATGTGAATATTGGCAATCGCGTTGACTGTTACCCGTAAATGCACAATATCATGCCTATCCCCAAAACGCCTATCCACCTCGCGGAATACATCGAGCGCATCTGATAATTGATTCGCGGCACGATAAGCAAAACCCAAGTTATTATGGGCAAAGCTCAAGAGAAAATCATTATCCAGAGTCAAATTTTCAAGGGCATGTTTACTATGTTCAATCGCCTGATGCGGTTTATTCTGCCACAACATCACATAACCCTGCAAAATCGATACTTCACTCATCAGATGTGGGTCATCTAAACGTTGGGTGATATGAGATAGATAGTCAACAAGCTCATTCATTTGTGCGCTGGCTAACATCTCCCATGAGCGTGTAACAGCTAATGCCAAACGCGATTGTACTAACGCCTCAGGCAGTTGACTGACCAAACGTCCCATCGTAAACCATTCACCTGTTTGTAATAAAGTCATTCGATAATCTGTCAGTAAATCCGCAGCCCGTTCATAATCACTAACCAGTAAAACATGATGAATTGCTGACAGCATATCGCCGTTTATCTGATAATATTGGCTGGCAATTTGATGTAAGGCAAGTATCTCGCCGACCCCATACCGCGCTTCCAATTGATGCCGTAATAATTCGGCAAAGAGGTGATGATAACGGTAGGCTTCACGGTGATTATCCATCGGCACGAGGAACAGATTGGCATTATCAATATGGTCAAGAAGCGATTGACTATTTTCAATGTCCAGCAAAGCGTTACAAATTGGAGCAGACAATTGGTCTAAGATAGATGTTTTGAGCAAGAACGCTTGAATATCAGAGTCGAGACCTTCCAGAACTTCGCTTGTGAGGTACTCCATAATATACCGGTCATTACCCCGTAAGCTCTGTATGCGGTTGGAAATATTGTCACGCCCCAGCAAAGATAATCCAGCCAACTGTAAACCAGCAATCCAACCTTCTGTCCGTTCATCTAAATGCTGTATCAGTTGACGGTCTAAGCTTAGCCCCATCCTGTCATCCAAAAATGTCATGACCTCATCAAAGGTAAAGCGTAACTGTGCGGTGCGAATTTCGTTGACTTGTCCTTGTGCGCGCAAACGGGCTAAGGGTAAATCAGGGTCTTCACGGGTTATAATCACGAGATGAAGCTGTGGTGGTTGATGCTCAACAAAAAAGCTTAATCCCTCATTCAGGTAAGTACTTTCCAATAGATGATAATCGTCTAGCACCAATATCAGGTTTATATCTAAACTAGCTAAGGCGTTAATCAAGGCAGTGAAGATGTCATGGACAGGCGGTAAAATCCCACCTTGGAGTAAGTCACTGAGGTCCAAGTCAAAATCAGAGGCATGTTGCCGAATCCCCATCAACAAATGAGCGATAAAACGTGCAGGGTCACTATCGGATTTATCAAGTTGATACCACACCAGTACCCTATCTTGAGCATGAGCCCAATCGCGTATCAGTGTCGTTTTGCCGAAGCCAGCAGGCGCAGACACTAATGTGAGTTTGCATGAGGCGTTTTGTAGATATAATTTTTCTAGCAAGCGTGTCCGCTGAAGATGATTATCCCGCAATGGTGGCGGATATAATTTTGTTGTCAGTACAGGTATGGTCATGCGGTTGGTTTATCCGAGCTATCTGATTTGTCTTATTATATCTCAAGCATCGAATAGCAACCGCATCGGTATGTGTCGGGGTTGATGAAATGGTTTGCAAGGATGAAATATATTTCACCTCTAAAACTTAGGTAGAGGGCGATTAACGATCCAATTTCATATCCCATGCTGTGAGGTCAGCTAGAAAGCGATGTGCGGTTAAGTCCAGATGCACAGGGGTGATGCTGACATACCCTTGATGCACAGCCCATATATCCGTGCCGATTTCATCGACATTACCAATGGGTGGCTCACCTTCGATACGGACAATATGCTCACCGACACGGGTCATCATATCCAAATATTCTCGAATCCCCTGACGTGTCAGACGATACCCTTTGATGTCAGCGATGCTTTCAACATTAGGGACATTAACATTAATAATCGTATGCGGTGGTAAGCCGTTTTGAATAACTTTACGGACAATTGGCAAAATCACTTGCGAGGCAATATGATAATCCTCAACCTTGTTTGCCATATGATTCGATAGAGAAACAGCAATCGCTGGGATATTATGCAGGGAGGCTTCTAATGCAGCAGTGACTGTCCCACTATAGGTCAAGTCTTGTCCCATATTTTCGCCACGATTAATCCCCGAAACAACAAGGTCAGGCTTAATTTCTGCCAGTCCCATCACAGATAAAGCAATACAATCCGCAGGTGAACCGTAAACCGCTACTGTAGGAATCCCATCCCCAATCGAAGTTACATCATAGTGGATATCTTGGAATAAGGTTTTTTTGTGTCCGCTTGCGCTTTGATTTGTTCCGGGGGCAGCAACTTGAACATCCCCTAATGTCTGCATCGCTTGGGCTAATGCCAAAATCCCAGGGGCATCATAGCCATCATCATTTGTTACCATTATCGAAGTCATGATTCACTCTCATTCTATTAACCACATAAGATAGCCACTGTAATTGACAGCTTCTACAATAGCAATTGTGTAAATAGCAGAATACGCAATTTTTGTACCCTCGATTATTTAAAATGCTTGCTTATCTTACGCTTCAATGTTTTATTTTTGCACTCGACCAATTCAAAGGTTTCACACTTATGAAATGCCATAAATTCTTCAATGGCGGTGATGAGTCCCTGTGTTAAATCATCAGTGACTTCAGTCGTGTCTTCTAAATGTAGGGCATAGAAGATAAGGTGCTTTTTCTTACGGTCAACCTTGGGGTCAACCCGCCCGACAAGCTCTTGTTTATGCAAAATCGGCAACACATAATAGCCATATTTGCGCTTTGGCTTGGGGGTATACACTTCAATTCGATAATAGAAATCCCATAACATTTCGTCACGGTCACGATGCCAAAAGAGGTTATCAAAAGGTGATAGAAAAAGAGTCATCTGTGGCGCGTGCTTACCTGCTTGAATTTGTTCTAACAAGTCTAAATCATCAACATGAATATATGCGAGGTCTTGCCAACCCTCGACTTCGACTTGTTGGACTTCACCTGCTTTAACGAGGGCTTTGAGGAAGGGTCTTGAGGTTGTTTTTTTGAGGCGATGATAATCCACAATATGCTCAATTGTTCCGATGCCAATATGTCGTAAACCTTGAGTCAACGCCCATTGATGATAATCGTCTACTGTTTTATCGAGTGTGAAATTATGTTTGTCCATCACACGTTCTGTCAGGTCATAATAGCGTTGGAACTTCTGTCGATAGCTGACCATCAGTTCACCTCTATCAAAGAGATATTCTAGGGCAACTTTGGCAGGTTTCCAATTCCACCATCCACCAGCTTCTTTGCGGTCATGCTCAAAGTCTTTAGAGGACATCGCACCATTTTCACGAATCATCTCTAGCACTTGACCAATAATCGCTTCCGATTCATCACCCAGCTTTTTGATATGCCATTTGGTCTCTTTGAGTTGTTTTTGCCGAATTTTGCCATAGTAGTAGGGATAGTGTGCCACAGGCAATTGACAAGCTGCATGCGCCCAAGTCTCAAATAAAAAGCCATCGGTCAACAGCGCATCCAATTCTTCACGGTTATATAAGCCAGCCCGTGCCATCATCACCAGATAATGACTGCGCGCCACCACACTAATCGAATCCAATTGTAATAAGCCAATGCGCTCAATAATTTGTTTGAGGTCATCTTTCGTATTGGATGAAGGGCGTTGATGTAAACCTTGTTTGTAGATAGATAGACGTTTGACATCGTCGCGTGTAACTGTCAATGGAGCAGACATAAGAACCCTACTTTTGAGATATGAACACATGTGCTAATTTTAGCATAGGTAAGATGAAATTTCGAGTTCTGCATAGTTCTACGTTACAATTTCTATAGTCCTTTTACCTTTCAACTCAATAGGAGAATACCCTATGAAACGCCCCAACATCCTGATTCTTTATACCGACCAACAACGCTGGGATGCTATTGGCGCAATCGGGAATGAGGAAATCATCACCCCGAATTTGGATAAACTTGCTGAACAGGGCGTAACCTTCACCCATCATTTTGTTCAAAGTCCTGTCTGTATGCCCAGCCGAATCAGTATGTTATCAGGGCAGTACCCATCAACACTTGGGATTACACATATGGGCGTGCCTGTTCCTGAAGATACAATCATCCTACCCAAGTTGCTCAAACTCTATGGCTATCATACGGCGAATATCGGTAAACTCCATTTTCAGCCTCATGCTAACCGTGACCATCAAATTCCGCATCCTGATTATGGCTTTGACCATCTCGAATTATCGGATGAACCGGGGGTGTATGAGGACGCTTATCGGGCGTGGGTGCGCTTACAAGCCCCTGAGCAGATGGATAATATCAGTGTTGGGATTCCGCCAGCCACCCGTATTTGGCAAGATACAATGGGCATCGATGATAGTGTAAACCATCGTGGTGAAGCCAGTGGACGTAATGACCATTGGGGTGCGATTCCTTTCCAAGCGGATGATCACCTGACGCATACCGCCTTTGTTGCTGACCAAACTATTGAATTTCTCAATCAGCAAACAGACCGCCCCTTCTTATGTATCGCAGGTTTCTATTCGCCTCATGCACCGTGGGTTGTGCCACAAAAATACTTGAATATGTACGACCGCGACAAACTATCTATCCCAACTTTTCCTGATGATATCAACCGCCCGACAGACCCGACACAGATGTACTCGGATGCTCAACTGCGTGATGCCAAACATGGCTACTATGCGATGATTAGCGAAGTAGATGATTATATCGGGCAGATTATGGAAACACTGGAATCTACAGAGCAAGCGGAAAACACAGTTGTGATTTTCACATCCGACCACGGCGAATGGTTGGGCGACCACCTGCGCTATGGCAAAGGCTATCCAGCTGATGATGCCGTTAGTCGCGTACCCCTGATTATCTCCGCACCCAATAGCCAAAGAGGAAAACAAGTCGATAACATTGTCGAAGCAGTTGATATTCTACCGACGATTTTGACATTCGCTGGTATTCAGATTCCACCGCATTTACAGGGTATTAGTTTAGCCGATTGTATACAACATAATACCGATGTTGATAAAGGATTAGCCTTAACAGAAGGCAAGGGCTGGAAGTGTCTGCGAACCCCCGATTATCGCTATCTGGTGCATGACGATGGGAGTGAGAAACTCTGGGATATGACAACCGACCCCAACGCCTATCACGATGTTTCGACAAACCCTGATTATCAATCAGCACTAGCTGACTGTCGCCATAAGTTACTCACACGCCTGCTCAGTATGGAACGTCCAATTCCGCGCACATGGACGTATTAACCGCGCTTGGCTTTCGGTTTACGGATACGACGATTGCGCCAACGGGCAAATAAGAGAATCGATGCCAGCAAGCCAAAGCCCGACGCGACACTGATAATCATCCGTTGCATATGCCACCAGACTTGATTTTCCAGATAATCGAGAATTGCACCCGTCCCGCCTTGCACAACTTCTTCAGGTAGGTCATCAAGGAGGTGCTGGTCAATATAAAGCCCTGGAAAGTCATTTAAACAAAGTCTTTGAGTGTTCAAATTTTTAAACTGCGATAATTCTAGTGGAATACTCTGGAATTGGTTATTTTCGAGATTAAGGTGACATAAGTTGATTAATTGCCAAAAACTGTCAGGTAAAGTATCAAAATGGTTATAAGATATATCTAGCCAATTTAAGTTCGTAAGTTGTCCTATAGTGTCTGGTAAGATACTGAGTTGATTCCCTGAGACCGATAACGCTTGTAAGCTAGTTAGTTGAACTATACTATCTGGTAAGCGATTCAGTTGATTATAAGCGACATTCAGATTTTGCAAGCTAGTTAGTTGAACTATACTATCTGGTAAGCGATTCAGTTGATTATAAGCGACATTCAGATGTTGCAAGCTAGTTAGTTGAACTATACTATCTGGTAAGCGATTCAGTTGATTATGAGAGACTTCCAGCCATTGCAGGCTAGTTAGTTGAACTATACTATCTGGTAAATGACTCAGTTGATTGTTATAAACCCACAAAAACTCTAAATTGTTAAGTTGACCAATACTTTCTGGTATATAGCTCAGTTGATTGTTATTGACTAATAAAACCTCTAAGTTATCGAGTTGCCCGATTTCAGGGGGGAGTTCTGTAAGTTGCATATTGTCTAACATAAGATAGGTTGCCCCACTTGCTTTAGCCTCAAGGATGCGTTCCAATGCTTGCTCATAAGGTGTTTGGGCTTCATCTTGCGCCAAGCTGATGCTCAATCCAGCGAATAATATACAAATCAATAGTATCCAACGCTTCATTCTTGACTCCTGTTTATAGCAAAGTGACTTCTTTTAAATTTAGCCGATTTATCAACTTGTTTCCTCTACGGCTTGGCTACTGAATCCCTACGACTTTTGACTTTGCACTTTCAACTGAATCACCTAGAAAAACACCATCTATCGGATTATACTTAGCCTCGCTAAATAAATTATTCAGCAGGGGCAAGTGGCGCGATGCAATTGTTTATTGTATTTATTCTGGGGGCTGTTTTATTGGGTGCGGGGTCGATGTTATCGCCTGCATGGAAAACGGCTCAACCACGGATTGGCTTGGCGGCGACTTTATGTTTGGCATTGGTGGTCGGTGGTGCGGTCTTTTATGCCTCGGCATTTGGCTGGGACACACTGGTGGTCGATTATCTGCTCTTTGCTTTGCTATCAGGTGTGGTGCTGGGTGGGACGCTTTCATCTGCTCAAGCTCGGGCAGAAGCCAAAGGCGAAACCCTATCCGATAGTGAGCAAGGTTGGCCCGGTCCACAAGACCTCGCATTTTTTGCTATCGTCGCGGTTATCATTTTGATTCCACTCGTGAATATCGTTGCTCCCCTCGGCACACAAGGACAGATACTTGGTTTTCATACCTTAACTACACGTTTTGGTGAATCCTTTACATCACTTGCCCCCTACTATCCTGAGCAAATCGTGATTGTGTCTCCGGGATTTCATGCCCTCACAGCTTATCTCAGTCAACAACTAGAACAACCGATTCCAATGATACAGATGAGTGTAACGGCGGTTGTCTTATATTTGTGTGTATGGCTGGCGTATGACATCGGCGCAGAACTCGAAAATAAACGCTTGGGTCGGGCGATGGCAGTTGCGCTATTGCTTTGTGGGGGTGTTTTCATCAGTTATCTTGATGGGCATTTCACAGAAATTATGGGTTTGTTATTCACATTAGCTTTCTTGATGTACGCTTTACGGATGATTCGTGAGTTTAGTTGGGCGGATATGGTGGCTGGTGGCTTGATGATGGGCGCAGTGGTTTATACTAATTTGACCATGAGCATCGTTTTGATTTTAGGATTTATTCCCTTATGTGTGCTGGTATGGCTCACTCCACAATCTGAACGATCTTCAGCACAATTATCAAAATCGCGTTTAGGGCTAACACTAGGATTCCCGATTGTGATGTTAATTGGAATTGCCCCGTGGTTACTACGTAATTTAGAGTTGTTCTTCCCTATCGTTCCATCGCCGTATAGCTCTGATATAGGCTTGTTGAGCGTGATGATTTTGGGACAAGGTATCCTGATTGTTCCGCTTGCGATGTGGGGCATGGTGGTTGGATTACGGAAAACAGAAAATCGTGAGCGTCGCATGTTGTCGATTGTGATGATGGTGTGGCTGATTTTGGTGATTGAGTTTTCTCTATTTGGCATTATCGGTAGCATATTCCCCTTCATCGGCGACTTAATCCATCCCGCAAACTTAGCGCGACATGGTGTGATTGTTCCCTTTATGTTCTTGGGCGGATTGGCGATTCTCAGTCTTTGGGAGAACGCTTTACCAAATCCTTTGCAATCCAATTTACGGAATCGCGCCTATATGCTGATTGCAGGTGTGGCTGTTGTTATCATTGGTATCGGTCTCTCCTTCAATACAATTATCGATGTAGTGCGCCCCGTGTTAGGTTTACCTAATGCTACAATTAGCTCTGATGAAGTGGCGGTCATGACATGGATACAAGAGAACACCCCCGATGATGCACAGGTCTACGCAATAGACAATAGTGGATGGTTGCCTGTGTATACAGAACGCTATGCCCCTGACTTCCGAGCGAATCGTTATTTTGAATGGGGTATGTTGACCACTGGTGATGATATGCCAGAATTTGATATGGACGCTGTACCTTATGATTATGTCTATACCCCTGTTTCCTTTGATGTGACTTTCGACGACAGTGATACGCTAGTGTTATTGTTTGAACAAGGTGGGGCGCGCGTTTATGAGGTTGTAAAGACCGATTAAGATAATTATCCCCTTCCTCAAAATATCGAAAGAAGGGGACTAACTAAAATTTAGATGTTAAACTTTTTGTGGATGTTCGCCGACATATTCTTCATAGAGCCATTGAATATCATTAGGTTCGCCGATAATCGTGATACGGTCACCCGTTTTTAAGCTCGTATTCCCACGCGGGAACAAGATTTGATTATCGCGGCGGATAAGTGCGACTAATGTCCCTTCTGGTAAAGCTAAATCGCGCATAGATTTGTCGATTAGTGAGGATGTGCGCGTATTATCTGCTATCCATAGGGTCAATAAGCGGTCATCATGGAGTAAGATTTCTTTGAGTTCCTGCTCATTTTGAGCAATTTCCCAAGTATGGGCAAAATCATCGGTCTCAATATGATTAATTAATTGTGCGATAATCCGTAGATGTTGTCCCGAATTAGCTTCTGGGCTAACCACAAAGAACATCGCATTGACGCGCACTTTTTCTGTACCGCTATCATTATCATGATCTAGCAAAATACTGGCTTCATTCCGCACCATGATAATCTCAGTATGATCAACTGCATGAAGGCGTAAGTTCGGAATGGTTGCACCTTGTTCAACTAGTGTATAATTTTTGCTCATACTCTGAATGAAGCTAACAACCATCTCATCCTCATTGAGCATCGGGTACTTTTGTGTCAGTAAACGCGACACACGCATGGTTAAATCAATGAGGCTGGTTTCTTCTTTTAGGTCAAGCACCTGTGCGCGTGTAATCACCTCACTGAAGGGGTCTTCTTCTCGTAAGCCCTTCTCACGCAGGATTTCATGAAGTTCTGTTTCCAAACCTTCATAGCGATTTTCACCTAGGTTCGCGAACCAGTGGAATATCGCCCCATGACGTGTTACCTTTTTACTCGCATAGTAAAAATACCAAAGCACCGTTAAACCAATAACAACCATCGTCAAAGCGAGTGCTGATGCTCCAATATAAGAGAGCAAGAATAGCGATGCAAAGATACCTGCAACCTGCATCAGCGGATACATGGGTGTTCGGAAAACAGGATCATAAAACTCAATTTTACTCTCCCGCATAACGATAACAGCAAGGTTCACCAACATAAAGATGAGCAATTGGAAGGTACTCGCAACTTTCGCAATCGTCGATTCATCGAGTAGTAAAATCGCAACAATCATTAAAGCGGATGTCACTACAATCGAGAACACAGGTGTATTGGTTTTTTCGCTAATTCCAGAAAATGCTTTCGGTAATAAACGGTCACGCCCCATTGCAAGCGGGTAACGAGAGGCAGCTAAAATCCCTGCGTTACCTGTCGATGCAAAAGCAGCAACAGCAGCAGCAACCACAAGCAATTTTCCAAAGTCACCCGGCAAAAACCCTAAAGCCACACCCGCCGCATCAGCCACAGGTGTTAAGCTCGATTGGAATTGTTCAGCAGGTAGAACAATCGTCATAATCGAAATACCCACCACATAGATAATGGTTGTTGAGATAATTGAGAGTGTCATTCCCAATGGGATATTGCGACCTGGGTTTTTAACTTCTTCAGATACACTCGCTATTTTGGTCAAACCAGCATAGGAGACAAAGACAAAACCAACCGTCCCTAATAAACCAGCGATTCCATCAAGCAAAAATGGATTTGCTTCGCTATTCGCCTGAATTTCTAGCCCCATGGCAGAGAAGATACCACCAACGATATACACACTCATAACCAAGACCAACACAATAATTAAGATACGCTGTAGGCTAGTTGTTTCCTTCGCACCGAAAATATTGAGCATCATAAAGGCGACGGTGAGGACGACCGCCAAAAATTGTATATTCACTTCGACAAAGAGCGCGAGGTATGCCCCCATACCAATTAATGCAAAAGCACTTTTGAGGGTCAGTGCGAGATATGTTCCTGTGCCACCGACTGTTCCAATCAACGGACCCATCGCACGGTCAAGGAAGTAATAATCGCCACCTGCACGTGGCATTGCTGTTGCAAGTTCTGCCATACTAAACATAGCAGGAAGCATAAAAATACCTGCAATCAGATAGGCTAATGCAACAGATGGACCCGTTTGGGCTGCTGCCAAACCGGGTAATAAGAAAAATCCAGAACTAAACATCGCTCCTGTACAAATTGCGTAAACATCGAATAAACCAAGGTCCTTTTTAAGCTTACCGGCACTTGCTTTCATGTCGGCTACTGCCACGGCATTTCCCTTTCAGTAGTTGAGAACCCCATTGGTCTCAAATTATGAACTAAAATTACAATCATTATTATCTATTTATATCATTATTTATGATGTGAGTCTTTTTTATTAATAAAAGTCTCACTTAAGGTAAGGGAGGACGTATTACCAAGTGATGTATATTGTGGCGATAAGATACTGAGGTTTACTCCCCTTCTCCAATCTTTAGAAAAGGGGAATTATACTTGAGGGTAGGTTATTTTATTCCCATTCGATTGTTCCGGGGGGTTTGCTGGTAATGTCATAGGTCACACGGTTGATGCCTGATACCTCATTGACAATGCGTGAACTCACCCGTGCAAGTAGGTCATAGGGTAATCTCGCCCAATCAGCAGTCATGAAATCATCGGTGGTGACAGCTCGTAATGCCAAGACTTCTTCATAGGTGCGGTTATCACCCATTACGCCCACACTTTTGACGGGAAGTAATACCGCAAAACTCTGAGCTGTGGTATCCCGTAACATACCTGCGGCGCGTAACTCTTCGACAAAAATAGCATCGGCGGCGCGCAAGGTTTCGAGGCGTTCCCACGTCAAATCACCGAGACAACGAATCGCTAACCCTGGACCTGGGAAGGGTTGTCGCCATACAATCGAATCAGGTAAGCCAAGTGCCGTGCCGATTTTGCGAACCTCGTCTTTAAAGCAATCACGCAGAGGTTCCACCAACTCAAATTTTAAATCCTTCGGCAACCCACCAACATTATGATGCGACTTAATAGTCTTAGCCGTTTTGCTATTGGCGGCACTTTCAATCACATCAGGGTAAATCGTTCCTTGCGCCAGAAATTGAATATCATCGAGTTGACGGGCGGATTCGCTAAATTCGTCGATGAATAGTTTACCGATAATTTTACGTTTTTGTTCAGGTTCATGGATACCATCAAGGGCGGTTAAGAAGGTCTCAATCGCATTAATGGCTATCAAGTTCATACCCTGTTCATCACCAAAAACACGGACGACCTCTTCAGGTTCATTTTTACGCAGTAGACCATGATTGACAAAGATACAGGTTAATTGGTCACCGATAGCGCGATGAATTAATGTGCCTGCAACAGCCGAATCGACACCACCGCTCAAAGCCAGTAGCACTTTTTGATCACCGACTTGGGCGCGAATCTTTGCAATGGCATCATCAATAAAGGCTGTCGGTGTCCACTTATTTTCACACTCACAGATGCGGAATAAGAAGTTACTCAAGATTGCGCTACCTTGGGGTGTATGGCTCACTTCGGGATGGAATTGCACCCCATAGCGTTGATTTTCGACATCACCAATGGCAGCATAAGGTGAATTATCAGATTGGGCGAGTGGGACAAAGCCTGTTGGCGGTTTTTCGATGCGGTCACCATGCGACATCCACACCTGAATTTCACTTTCGAGTCCATCCATCAGTGGGCTATGGAGTTGATGTGTGACGGTAGCTGACCCATATTCCCGCTCTGTGGCGGCTGCAACTTCTCCACCGAGGTTATACGTCAAAAGTTGCATCCCATAGCAAATGCCAAATATCGGTTTATCGCTATTGAGAATAAATTTGGGTAATGTTGGCGCTCCCTTTTCATAGACACTGTTCGGTCCACCTGACAGAATATACCCTGCTGGTTCATGCTGATTGATATGGTCAGCTGTGCCATCATGTGCGAAAACTTCTGAATATACACCGAGTTCCCGTACTCGTCGCGCAATCAATTGGGTATATTGTGAGCCATAATCAATAATTGCGATGCCACCACGTTTCAAGTCGTCCATTTAGCCTTACTTCTCCCATCATTTGCCTGAATACAATTATTGTATGAGGATATGCTACAGGACGTAAGGGCGGATGCTAAATTTTTCAGATTATCAAAAATCTCATGGCGACCTGATAAGCCGAATACTTTATTCGATGATGTTATTGGCAGATAAGGTCGTATCCCGAAAATCATGTACCTGTTCATCACCACGCGTCGTCAATTGGATAATCCCATCTATTACCTGTATCAGATTCAAAGCCCGTAAGCGTGTTAGCACCCGTCCCATCTTTTGGGGTGTCCAATGAAAATGTTCATGAAGCGTATCAATCGTCAACTCATCCGTTTGTACATCTGTGAATTGATGATTATGGATATGTGCTAAAACAACTTGATCATCAAAGTAACGGCGTTGATTGGCACGACGGACAATGGTTGAGATTAAGCCGTACTTCGGCGAAAAGATCCATGCGACAACAAAGAAGAAGAAAATCATCAAGACCATCGAGGCACTAATCGAGGAATCCCATGCTTCAACTAATTCCAAGCCAAACACGCGATTAATCAATTTAATCCCATCACTCATCTGGAATATGCCCAAGAAATTTCCGCGTGCCAAATCATAACCGAAGAATGCACCACCAGCCCCTATCAAAGGACTAATTAGCAACATAATCGAGAGCTTATCCGTCAATAGATATGCTGCCGCAGGAGGGATAATGAAAAATGCAATCACCAAAATCGATCCCACCGCATCAAACGCACCCACAGCGACCAAGCTTACCAAGACCATCAGCGCATAATTAATCATTCCAGGGCGAAAACCGAGTGCTTGTGCTAAGGCAGAATCAAAGGTTGTCAGCTTGAGTTCTTTATAAAATAGCAGGATAAATCCGAACGATAATAAGGTCATGACAGCCGTTACTGTAATCGACTTGGGAACAAATACCAGCAAGGGTTCTTCATCAATTAGTTTGGCTTGCCATGCTTGGGCAGGGTTATACTCCCCACAATTGGTACAGATTTCTTTAAAGACCGCACCGTCATCACGTGGGCTAATCCCAAGCTCACGGCAATTTGTACATTGGCGTGTCATATCCGCTAATGGGTCGTTTTCGTTAATCGTTACAGAAACACATTTGTCGAGGCAATGGCTATTGGTATTTGCCCACGCCACACCTATCTCACCAACTAAGACAGCATCTTCATCAAGGTGGACATCATCGGCATAACGCGATACCAAAATCACAGCAATCGCAAATAGTAGAGGAAATGCTAAACCCAATGCCGCATCTTGCCTGACTAGCCCCGACTTATATAAGAGTTCCGTCAAGACAACTGTGGCAACGCCTGCTATGGAGGCACCGATAATCAGCAATGGTGACGACGTATCACCTTCCATTCCAAAGACACCTGTCATCACCAAAAACGCAACCACGATACCCAATAGCACCGTATGGCTGATAGCATCACTGGTTAAGGACATACCCCGTAACAGTAAAAATGTGCCTAATAATGCACCGCTAATCGCAATCATACAGCCAATGATAGTTGCAGTGTTTTGAGGTGAGCGCAAGAAGGCATTTAACTCATCCCGCGCGATAAAGTTCAATAAGATGTCAATGACAAAACGTTCTAATGTCATCATATCTGCACCTCTTTCAGCTTGTTTTCCAGTTGTTGAATAGCTTCCTCAGGTAGGCTATCGTGTATATCTAGCTGTCTGTCTTCTCGTATAATCGGCAAACCGAGTTCATCCGCATAATACCGATAGATGTCCCATAGTCTCAAATTATGAGCATCAGCCTGTGCCAATTTGACACCTGTCTTCGTTAATGTCCAGTAGCCATAGCGGTTGGTGACATGTTCATCTTGTTCAAGTTGCTTTAAACCTTTTCGCACACTTTGATTTCCAATCCCTCGTATAAATTCATCGGGAACAGAGGTTGTCACACCCTCATGTGCCATCGCATATTTATATAAATCGCGAAGCGCATTCTGGGTGGCAAAGCGTTGACTATCTTCACGTTGTCGTAACCATGACCAAATCAGTCCACGTTGAGGGGCAAAGGCAATCGAAATCATCACAATACTAAAGGCGACCACAATAATCATCGGACCTGTTGGAATATCGCTATCTATAGCACTAATCACAGCACCAACTCCACCCGAAAATGCCCCGAACACACCCGATAAAATCACCATTTGCTCAAGTTTATGTGTCCATTGCCGTGCAGAAATCGCAGGTGCAATCAACATACCGACCATCAAAATCACACCAGCCAGTTGTAAACCCAATACAATCGCGACCACAATTAAGGTTGATAATAAAGTATTCAGGAAATCAACCCGAAAGCCATTGGCAATCGCAAAGTCAGGGTCAAATGTCACCAGCTTAAATTCTTTCCAGAATAGAGCTAACACAATAAATGAGACAAAGCCAACACCACTGACCAATATCACATCACTTTCGATAATGGCTGCTGCTTGCCCAAAAATGAAGTTATCCAAGCCTGCTTGGCTGGCATCGGGTATCGACTGAATATAAGCTAAGAGCGCAATCCCTGCCGCAAACCATGCCGCCAACACAATGCCCATCGCCGTATCTTGCTTGATGCGCGTTGTGCGTAAAATAGATGAGATAAAACGCACGCCCAACCAACTGGCAATCCCCGCACCGATTAGCAAGACACTTAATTCACGTCCGACCAACAAGAAGGCAATCGCTACCCCCGGTAATGCCGCATGAGATAAGGCATCTCCCATCAGGCTTTCGTGGCGCAAAACAGCAAAACAGCCTAACACACCGCTGATGATGCCCAAAATTGAGCCACCCAGCGCAACAACCCTTACTGTATAAGTATAGGTAACTCCCAATAATTGTTGGCTAAAGGGAATAAAGATTGCACCCAGTACGATAATTACAGCAATTGTCATCCATACGCGTTTATCTGCATCGGAAAATCGTTTATGATTCATGATTAATCTCCAGATGCGGCAATCACTTGACCACCATGCAAATACGAGACGCGTCCGCCGTAGGTTTTTTGTAAATTATCAGGTGTGAATTTATTTGAAGTTTCACCACTAGCAATGACTTCGACATTGAGCAGAGTCACCCAATCGAAATAATCCTCAACGGTCTGCAAATCATGATGAACCACAAGCACTGTTTTTCCACGATTTTTAAGTTCTCTCAAAATATTGACAATTGCTCGTTCTGTCACAGCATCGACAGCGGCAAATGGCTCATCCATAAAATAAATCTGAGCATCTTGGACTAAGGCACGCGCAAGGAATGTCCGTTGCTGTTGACCACCTGATAATTGACTAATTTGTCGTTCTGCGAAATCAACGAGACCGACTTGTTCCAGTGCATATAAAGACAGTTCGCGTTCTTTCTTCCCAGGGCGACGAAACCAGCCCAGCTTGCCATACAAACCCATTGTCACCACATCCAAAACCGATGTAGGAAAGTCCCAATCGACACTCCCCCGTTGTGGAACATAACCCACTAATGAACGTGCCTGTTGATAGGGTTTACCATAAAATGTGACTGTACCTGCCGCACGAGGAATTAGATTCAGCACGGCTTTAATTAAGGTACTTTTACCTGCACCATTCGGTCCAACGATTGCCATGAGGACACCCTCTGGCACATTGAGGTCAACATCCCAAATTGCAGGTTTACTGTTATAAGCAACCGTTAGGTCATCAATGGATAATGCATACTGTGGATTACTACTCATCATTTGCCTCGCAATCGACATTGAGTAAATCTTCGGGTGGTTCTGGGGATAGTCCCTCTACCCATTCTGGAATAGTCAACTCAATGCCCATACATTGATACGATTGCAATAAAGTATAAGTATTTTCGGCTAGCATACCGATATATGTGCCACCAAAGCTATCGACTTCACCCATCGCATCAGAATAAAGCTCGCGCACACCAATCCGCACCTCAAACCCTTCAGCTTTCACGGCTTCGATGACGGCTTCGACTGTATCAGGGGGAATACTACTTTCAACAAATAACACAGGGATACTATTATCAATCACGAAATCAACAATTCCCTGAATATCACCCACGCCTGCTTCATCTTCGGTACTTAGCCCTTGAATAGCTTGCATCTGCCAACCGAACCCTGCGCCATAATATTGGAAGGCATCGTGTGATGTCACCAGATAACGTTGTCCCTCATCGACAGAGCGCAAGCCTTCATTTGCCCAGTCGTAAAGCAGTTGTAGTTGTTCAATATAGGCTTCGGCATTGGCTTGAATGGTTTCTGCATCATCAGGTTGAATCTCGCTGAGAGTATCGGCAAGATCTTGAACAGTGATTTCCCAGTTGCGTGGATCGAACCAGAAGTGAGGGTCGTCAACGTCAACCAATTCTTCTGATAATGTAAATCCGCCAATAATAAACCCAGCCGATTTAACAGGGTTACCCATCGCATAGATTTGTACACCTTGTTCACCGAGTGCTTCAAATACAGTATCGAACTGCCCTTCGAGGTGTAAACCACTATAAATGACCAACTCCGCATTGTTCATCGCTGTAATATCAGCTTCAGTTGGTTGATACAGATGAGGGTCAATCCCTGCGCCCATCAAAGGTGTGATGTTAATATTATCAAGCCCTTCCGTTAGGATTTTAGTCACGTCAGTCGCTTGTGTGGTTGTGGTCACAATTTCGAGGACATCATCTTGTGCATAGATGCCGACCACCATACCCAACATCATCAATGTAATTATTATCTTCTTCATATTTAAAGAACTCCTAAGTTTGCACTTGTCTCCAATAAATATATTTTTAGCTTAATCTAAAGATTTTGTCAAGCAAATCAAATTAAATTGGACTTTACTCTCATAAAACGCCTATTTTAAAGGGAATCCATATTATACAGAGAACACCCCGTTGATTTTTAGACTAGCCTAAAATACAAACTTTAACTAGCGGAAGCACTTTGCATCCATTTTCAATAGTATTACAAAGGATGATATACTCGTTTCTATAAAATATTTAAGAAATTTATTAAAAGGATAATCTATGACTATCTTACGTACCCCTGATGAGCAATTTGAAAATTTACCTGATTATGATTTTTCACCCAATTACGTCAATATTGGCGATACGCGGATGCACTATGTCGATGAAGGTGTAGGTGATGAAGTCATTTTGTGTTTGCATGGTGAGCCAACATGGTCATATCTCTATCGCCATATCATTCCACCACTTGCTGAGCAGTATCGCGTGGTAGCCCCCGATTTAATTGGCTTTGGTAAATCCGATAAATATAGCGAACTTGATGACTACAGCTATCAAATGCACTTTGATAAGTTAGTGGGTTTCATTGAAGCTCTAGACCTCAAAAACATCACACTGATTTGCCAAGATTGGGGTGGTCTACTGGGTTTAACGATTGCTGCCAATCATAGTGAGCGGTTTGCACGGTTAGTTGTCCTCAACACCTTTTTGCCAACAGGTGAAGAAACACCCAGCGATGCCTTTTTGCAGTGGCGAGCTTTTAGTGAACGCATTGGTACGAAGATGAAAGTTGGACGGCTCATCGCCCAGACTATCACACAATATGACTTACCCGATGGCATTATAGCAGCCTATGATGCACCTTATCCTGATAATAGCTATAAAGCAGGGGCAGCGATTTTCCCTTTACTTGTTCCTATCTCGCCTGATATGGATGGCGCAAAAGAGATGAAAGCGGCGCGCCAAACCTTATCACAATGGCAAAAACCAGTCTTGGTGATGTTCAGTGATAGTGACCCTATTCTTGGTGGAGCAGTTAAATTTTTCCGCCGTCTATTCCCAACTGCTGGTGATCAACCTGAAATTACCATTAAGGGTGCAGGACACTTTTTACAAGAAGAAAAAGGGAGCGAAATTGCGGGGCATGTGCATGACTTTATCCAACGGACTCATGATTAACTTTTAATGAGTTTCGTAATATCTGATATAGGTAGTAACGTCAATGATCTTAAGCTGTTATCATTATATTACGGAGACCATTGACATGACCTTTACAGAAAAAATTGCTGAAACCACCATTCAACTCAATGACCTAATCGCTCGGCGTTGGAGTCCACGTGGCTTCGACCCAAATAAAAGTATCGAGCAAGAGAAATTAGTCAGTATCCTTGAAGCAGCCCGATGGTCAGCCTCATCTAGTAATTTACAACCGTGGCGATTTATTGTCGCGCCCAAAGAAAACCAAGCTGAATTCCAAAAGATGTTATCTGTTATTAAAGAAGGCAATGTCCCATGGGCGAAACACGCAGGTGTGTTGATGATTGGCGTGATTAACAAATATCGCCATGCAGATGTATTGAACCGCCATGCCAGTCATGATTTAGGTCAGGCAATTGCTCAGATGGTCTTGCAAGCCCTTGAACATGACATCTACGCACGCCAGATGGGGGGCTTCTTCCCAGACCAAGCACGCGAGGTTTATGGCATCCCTGAAGAATATGAACCCTTTACAGCAATCGCATTCGGGTATAAAACTTTGGACTTGAGCCACCTCACCGAAGCGCATCGTGAAAAAGAATCTGCGCCTCGTGAACGTCAGTCATTAGATACGCTGATATACAGTGGCTCATGGGCACAGCAAGCTGATTTCCTGAAGTAATTCATCTGTGTTTGTGCCTGATTATGTTTGCGTTTTGCGGGTGATATAATCTGTGTAGGGTTGAGACATGTCTCAACCCTACACATGTCGGAATAAATACCACCCGATACACATTTGTCAACCAAGTATGGAGAATTGGGTACATGGCACGATATTTAATTACAGGCGGAGCAGGCTTCCTCGGGATTAACCTAACCCGCTATTTGCTAGACCGTGACCACGAAGTGATTACATTAGACATCGCAGATTTTGATTATCCAGAACGCGATAAAATTACGGAAATAACAGGGGATATTCGTGACCGCGCGATGGTCGATAAAGCAATGGAAGGCATTGATGTGGTTGTCCACACTGCTGCTGCTTTACCACTTTATCCAGCGGAAGAAATTTATAGCACCGATATTGAAGGCACACGCAACGTCCTCGACTCGGCACAGCAACACAATGTCAATCGCTTTATTCATATCTCATCGACTGCTGTCTATGGCATCCCTGACCATCACCCATTGGTAGAAGATGACCAACGAGTGGGTGTCGGACCGTATGGTGAAGCGAAAGTCGCGGCAGAGGACATCTGCTTTGAATATCGCGAAAAAGGCATGACCGTTTCCGTTATTCGCCCAAAATCTTTCATCGGACCTGAACGCCTCGGTGTATTTGCTTTATTCTATGATTGGGCAAAAGATGGACGTGGCTTCCCGATGTTGGGTGATGGTAATAATCGCTATCAATTGCTGGATGTCGAAGATTTATGTGATGCCATTTATCTTTGTTCGACTCTTGAAGATGAAATCGTTAACGATACCTTCAATATTGGCGCAAAAGAATTCACCACCATGCGTGAAGATTATCAAGCAGTTCTTGATTTTGCTGGCTTTGGCAAAAAAATCACTGGGCTACCTGCTGAACCTGCTATTATGGTCTTGCGTGTCCTCGAATCGATGAACCTGTCCCCACTCTATAAATGGGTATATGAGACGGCATCCAAAGATTCCTTTGTATCAATCGAACGCGCAGAAGAGAAACTCGGTTATGCACCGAAGTTCTCTAACAAAGATGCGCTCTTGCGTAATTATCAATGGTATTTGGATAATCTCGTTAACTTCGAGAAACAATCGGGTGTGTCGCATCGCGTGCCTTGGAGTCAAGGTATACTCAAAGTTGCAAAACTGGTCTTTTAATGATGTAAATCAAAGGGGTGAATCATTTCGCCCCTGCTTCTCTGCCTCAAAATTCTACAACTGCCCCGCTATTAGAAAGTAAATTGATCTATACTCAGATGATGTGTAATGTCGTACAACCGTTTTCAAACAATAATCTTTTTAATTAAACTTTCTTTGAATTTATAGCAATATAGCTACTGGAATGCAATATGAATAGGCATTACAGTATATCCTCTTATCACCATATGAGAATTTCTTTTTATCATCTGTAATTAATCTAATCCAACTGTAATGTTCTAAAATCAAAATTATAATAGAGCTATTGTATTTATAGTTTTCTTTTTGGCATGACATGAATCAACTCATTACTATTTGGCGAAAACTCACCAATCCTGTGATTGTGATCAACGATATTGAACAATATCAACAGGCGCGATTACTGGCATCGTTATCATTGTCAGTTGTTATTGTTTCTGTAATCGGTATCTTTTTTACAATCCCAAGTTATACACCTGAACAAATCAAACTAATTATTCCTGTTATTGGTGGTTTACTCTTATTTCTGATTCCTTATCATCAGAGTCGTCGTGGTAAAGTTAAATTTTCTTCAATCTTGCTGGCATTCATTGCGACTGTTCTTATTCATGGGGCTGCTGTCAGTATTGGGGGTGTCGTTGGGCGGGATATTCTGCATTATTATATTTTAGTGACGATATTCACGTCGGTATTTTTAGAAAGATACTATACGGTCTTATTTCTTATCTCAGTGGTGTTACTGATTTTTATATTTGTTGTATTAAATCCAATTTTATCAGTCGAAGATGCGATACGTGGTCCACTCTCATTTAATTTGTTTGGCACAGCTTTTGTCTCGACCTTTATCGGTTTAGGTAAAGAGCATGAATTAATCAAGCAAGAACTGATTAAGAAACAAGAACAAGAAAAAGCGCAAATGCTTATCAAGCAAGAACAATACACTGTTCTGCGACAGTTCATCCAAGCCATGTCCCATGATTTACGCACGCGCTTATCCTTGATTGGCACAAATAGCTTCTTTATCAAGCATTTAGTTAAAGATAGTCCAAAAGCAACTCAAGCAGAGAAACGCCTTAATAACATCCACACGACTGTTCACGATATTGATACACAAATTAGCAATCTGGAAATGATTATCAATTTATCAGACCCAAATTCAGAAAAAATCAATCTACAGGAATTCATCAACTATATCATTGGCACTGTTTCGGAACGTTCAACAAACCGTAATATTGTTATACAGCCTCATTATGAATTATCTGGCGTGTCAGTCTACTGTGATTATAATCATCTATCCGTTGCCATTAAGAATCTACTAGACAATGCGATCACCCATTCGGAGGGCGACAGTACAATCCAGCTTAACCTAAGAAGGGATGATAGAGTTTTAATATTTGAAGTCATTGATACAGGTTTGGGGATTGCTCCCGAGGATATTGAGCGTATTTTTGACATATTTTACAAAGCGGATTCGGCACGTACAACAACCGATGCAGGGCTTGGCTTGGGACTAACGATTGTAAAGATTATTGCAGACATCTATGGAGGTCAAATCACAGTATCCAGCGCACTCAATCAAGGCAGTACTTTTACCCTTAAATTACCAATTGCGATAGTTGATTAATCATAATCAGCTATGATGTGTTTGAAGCAATAAGTAGACTAGACCAAACTCAGTCCTACATTTTCATTTTTTTGGTGTTACGTAAGACACGAATATATATGGGACTCTAAGATAATATAGTAGACAGTTGTGATATAATTCACATATCAAGAAGGAAAGGATAAATTATGGTTACAGCATTATTCGATGGGTATTGTGTCATCTGCCAATCAACACGCAAGACAATCAATGCTTTAGATTGGTTCAATCGGGTTGAATTTTTGGATTTGCATGAACAAGCGACTGTCGAAAGCCGTTATCCTGATATTGATTATGACCAACTCATGGGTGAGATTCATGTGGTGGATAATGAGGGCGGTTTACATGCAGGCTATTATGGTACGCGCCGTATGCTCAAAGAAGTCCCACTCGGTTTTCCAATTTGGTTAATTTTACAGATTCCGGGGATGGATTGGATTGGCACACGCGTCTATAAATTCATCGCACGTAACCGTTATCAAATCAATAAAATCTTTGGTAATGAAATCCCAGATTGTGTGGATGGGGTCTGCAAGATTCCACAATAGCACATCATGAATCAGATAGAGACTTTATAAGGGCGATGATAAAATTATATCTCGCCCTTTTTGCTTATTTGGCTTACTTATGCTGACGATACCAGTCAACCGTTTCGCGAATAGCATCTTCTAGTGGTGTCGCGATATTGCCGAATTGTCCCTCGAATTTACTGGTGTCCACGATAAAGTCATGCTCAAATTCATATAACATCTCAATCATTTCACCAACAGGTTTGACAAACAATCCCATCAGCCGTAAAACAACTTTCGGGGCAACTGATACGCCTAGGTCTTCATTCATAACCTTACCGATGACCTCAATAAATTCTTTTTGGCTGACGGTGCGCGGATTCGGGATATGCCAGGCTTGCCCATAAGCAGAATCAGCCTGTGCGAGTAAAACCAATGCTTTACCAATATCCTTCATATAGGTTTGGTCATGGAGTGCATCAGGATTCCCAACAATTTGTGGCGTTTTACCGTCCACTGCATAGCCAAAGACCCGTTCACCCATCGCTGAATCTTTTACATTTGGACCAAAGAAATCAGAGGCGCGTCCTGTCACAACTTGGACTTGTCCTGCTTGATGGGCTTGCATGAGTCGTTGGTGCATCTCTGTACGGACTTTACCTTTGCGGGTATGGGCATTATAAGGTGTTGCCTCTGTCATCGGCTTGCCCTGTGTGTCACCGTACATATACATATTTTCCATTGCAATCAATTTTGCGTTATTGGCAATAGCAGCCTGTAAGACACTCTCTTGCATGGGTAAAAATTCTTCTAACCACAGGTGATAAGCTGGATTGAGTGCAAAGTAGACATGTGATGCGCCCTCGCTGGCTTGACTGGTAAAGTCGTGGTCTTTGGCTTCCCCTGATAATACCTCGATATGTTGTGAGATATCTTTACGTCCGCTACGGTTGACCATACGAATCGTTTTGCCTTGTTTTGTCAGTTCATCTGCGATTGACCGTCCGACTGGACCTGTACCGAAGATGACGTGTAATTCTTGTTGTGTTGTCATTATATTATTCTCCTGTTTTATAGATTTTGTTTTATTTTGTGTTTTTGTAGGGAAATGGTTTACAAACTCACCCTCAATTAGCAACACGAAGCAGAGTGGACTGATAATCGTCCCTTTCACTCTAGTTATTCAGTTGATGGCTATCAATTACTGCTTGTAATGTAAACCCATTGTTCGGAACATATTTTTCAATTGATGGCGATAGTAAATATCAGTATCACCGACGACAGGTGGTAGATGCCCAAATAGCTCCAACATAATCAGCCCGTGCATTTGTCCCCATCCCTGAATGCCCAGTGTCATCGCATCAATCGACATTTCCGACATGATTGAGCGTTGTTCTTGGGTGGTCTCGTTGACGTTGGTCACAATCCCAAGGTAGGTTTGTTCAACTTCAGTCGGTAACTCTAATAAATAGGGCGGAATATCAACCTCACCAGTATCTAAGACGGCTTGAATCGCAGTGATGATGACAACGAAACCTCGTATCACAGCAGGAACAGTGACTTCGCGTGGTGCATGATAACTCGGTATGGGATTCCCATATAACAATTGAAAGTCGGCTGGGTTAGTCATCGCCCATTGACGATAGGCTAACAAGATTTCCATAAGTTGTTGTGCTGGATGTGCGTCGCTATGAGCATCACGAGCTTCTTCCATCGCTGTTGCGATCCCATTAAATCCATCAACAATCAGGGCTGTTACCAAAGCATCCATATTCTCGAAGTAATAATATAAAGCAGGTGCAGTGATTCCCAGTTCGCGGGCAATCGCACGGATGGATAAGCCACTTGTGCCATTCTCGCGCATTAACTCACGGGCAGTTTTCTTGATTGCATCATATTGTGCCTTTCGCTCTTCTGGCTTGACTGTGCGTGGCATAGTCCACTTACCCCCTATTTATTTAACAGTGTTTATCTTACACTGTTAATTTAACATTGTAAAATTAAAAATGTCAAGCACTTAATTTGTCAATAAATTGTTAAGATGGAAATGTGGGTTTATGGTTGTGGTTTGTTTCAGTTGCTTATACTATATATTCACCTAACAGAAACTCATGTTGAGACAACCCTACACTCTCAAGACATTAATAATATCTGCGTTTATATGGATGATAGAAATTTTTGAGACGATAGGAATACAAAACAGCAATTCAATAAGGAAGTCACTTGATGCGAGGACGAATCATCCTCCCACTATTATTTGCTACATGGCTCGTCATCATCCCCAATCTAAAGGCACAAGCGAATCAACAGTTGGTTGTATTTGCTGCTGCTTCATTGACCAATGCCTTTGAAGCGATTGCGACAGAATTTGAAGCGAACAACCCGACTGTGGAAATCTTATATAATTTTGGTGGCTCATCCACTTTAGCGACCCAAATCAATCAAGGTGCACCTGCCGATGTCTATGCCAGTGCCAATATCGACCAGATGCAATGGGCTGTGGATGCTGAGCGTATTATAGAAACACCTCAGACGTTTGCGACCAATCGGCTTGTGATTATTGTCCCGATAGACAATCCTGCGAATATTCAATCGATTGATGACCTCGCGAAGTCAGGCATTTTCTTGGTACTGGCTGCGCCTGATGTTCCGATACGACAATATACAGATACCCTCTTTGAAAGCCTTGTTGCTGACCCAGCTTATGGTGAAAGTTATCGGTCTGCTGTGTTGGCAAATCTGGTATCCGAAGAACCGAATGTCCGTCAAGTTGTTGCAAAAATCGCATTTGGAGAAGCCGATGCAGGGATTGTTTATTCGTCAGATGTAACCGAAGATATTCGTGAAGATGTCCTCGCGATTCCAATTCCCGATGACATAAACCCAATTGCCAGTTATCCGATTGCCATTGTGGAGGACGCACCCAACCCAGCCGTAGCACAAGCATTTATCGACTTTGTATTATCCTCTGACGGGCAAGATATTTTATTGGAGTGGGGATTCAGTCCGCTGGAGTCAGAAGATAGTCAGAAACCCTGCATCCTCTTATGTCGTTTTATGGATAAGCACACATCACCATGAGACGTATTCTACTCATCATTGTTGGGGGCATTGGCGTTTTATTCCTCAGTTTGCCAATCTTTGTTTTGGGTCTGAACACTCTCGAAACCCAAGCATGGCAATCCCTTGATGGGTCGATTGTACCCACATCAATTTTCTTGAGTCTTGTCACCACAAGCATCACCGCCTGCATCACTTTATTACTTGGAACACCGCTGGCGTTTATTTTGGCTCGCTGGCGTTTTCGGGGTCGGCGATTGGTGAATATCTTGGTGGAATTACCGATTGTACTGCCCCCTGCTGTTGCGGGTTTAGCTTTATTATTAACATTCGGACGGCGTGGCTTCCTTGGTCCTGCACTTGACCAACTCGACATCACCCTGCCCTTCACGACATTGGCGGTAATTATCGCACAGACATTTGTCGCTGCCCCATTTTTTATTCGCTCAGCCCAAGTTGGCTTTCAAAGTGTCCCGCGTGAAATTGAAGATGCGGCACGGGTCGATGGAGCAAATGGATTGCAATTATTTTTTCTCGTGACGATGCCATTAGCGATACGAGCATTGGCGGCAGGCTTAATCTTGAGTTGGGCAAGGGCGTTAGGGGAATTTGGGGCGACGATTTTATTTGCTGGGAGCTTACAAGGTCGCACGCAGACGATGCCCCTATTAATCTATAATATCCTTGAGCGTGATATTGATGCGGCGGTCACAACAGGTTTAATCTTAGTTGGCTTTGCGCTGGTTGCGCTCCTCATCTGGCAGTGGCTTAGTCAAGTTCCTGATGATTCGCAGGGTAGTTACTGACTCATGTTGTACAAACCATTTTAGCTTAAAAATCTATGACATATTCAAAATTATTGATAACAATTCAGCTAGTCCGCAGGTCAGTTTACCCCATTATTAGACCAACTCATTCAGGCTGAGAGGCTGACTATCTGACGGGCTAATAGCAAAAGTTTTAAAATGTGGGGTCTTATGACTTAGTTTTTACTGCCTGCTTCAAATCCATTACTGATTTCAATTTTATATGTAACAATACAAGTAAAATTCGTTGATTATGACAACAGCATGGTTTGCGAGGGGTTTAATTCTGTGTATAATGACTGCTATCATTTTTGTTATTAATTCATTTTGAGGTTCGTTGTGCCAATTCTACGTGAAGGTGAGCTGGATATTATCAGCAATAATCCAGAACAGACCAAACGCCTTGGAACACGCTTGGGAAAGTTGTTACAAGCAGGTGATATTATTTGCTTATCAGGCGATATGGGTGCGGGTAAAACTGTATTTAGTTCAGGTATTGGTGAAGGATGGGGCGCGACCAGTCCTTTAACAAGCCCAACCTATAATCTTGTACATGAACATAAACGTAAAGCAGATAAAGTCCGTCTCTATCATTTGGATTGTTATCGTCTAAGTGGTGTTGATGAAGCAGATTCTATCGGCTTGGATGACATTCTCGAAAGCGATGGTGTTGTCATTTTTGAGTGGGCGGAACGGATTGAAGATATTCTGCCAGAAAATTATTTATGGATTGATATTAAAGTGACAGACCCCTTGCGCCGAAACTTTATCATGGAAGCCGAAGGAAAGCGTTATAATACCCTTGTCGATACCTACAAGCGACTCGTATTTGGGACACGCTAAGGCAATTTTCTCACTCTGGTTCCAAGCTATCTAACTTACCCATAAACTGGAAACAACTATGTTACTTGCAATTGATACGGCTACCCACATTATGAGCCTCGCACTACATACAGGCGATACCCTATTATCCGAAATCACCATGAAAATCGGACGCAATCACAGTGCTTATCTCGCCCCAATGATTCAACAAATCATGGAGCAGTCGGAAGTCGGTGCAGATGATCTAACAGCAATGGCGGTTTCGATTGGTCCGGGGTCATATACAGGCTTGCGGATTGGTGTGGCATTGGCAAAGGGGATGGCAGCAGTTAATAAAATCCCATTGGTTGGATTATCAACTTTGGATACGATTGCAGCAGGACAAACCTATTACAATACCCGCCACACACTCGTTGTGGTTGTCCCTGCTGGGCGTGGGCGTGTTATTTCGGACACCTATCGCGCCAAAAAAGGACGGTGGATAGCTGATGGCAACCCTATTTTGCAAAGCTGGGATGATTTATTAGACGCTGTGGATGAGCGAATTTACCTCACTGGTGAGATTGTTCCACAGGGGTTGAAAGCGATTAAAGATGCTCAAGATGCTGGCAAGAGTATCACCCTAGTTCAACCTGCTGAACGCTTGCGTCGGGCTGGATTTCTCGCAGAAGAAGCATGGCGACTCATCCGTGAAGAAAATGAAGACGATGATTTTTCAGCAGAAAAAGTTATTCCCGTGTATCTCAAATCCCCTGGATAACTCTCTTTTCAGGAGAATATCAATCAGTCATTATTCAGCACGTCGGCGATTAACCTGAAAATCAAACACATCGTCACGCGCATAATGTCCCGTAACATCTAATGTCATTTGCTCCTCAATGATGCGTGTTAAATCAAGCTCAGCAGTAAGAATTGTTTCTTCTCCATATACTGGTTCAACCACATATTTACCATCAGGCGCGATAATCGCACTGCCACCCTCAAGCAAAAGCATATCAGGTTTATCTTTGAGGTAATCATCTAGTTTAAAGTCAGAGGGTAAATCTTTGGCGGGTAAAATGCTACCAGCCGCGAGGACAAATGTACGTCCCTCAAAAGCATAATGACGGCTAGCGATTTGGTGCGCTTCAATCACACCGGGCCACATCGCAACATGAATTTGTTCATTGCTAATGTGCATGGCTTGCCGAGCATGAGGCATCCAATGTTCCCAGCAAACCAATCCACCCACGCGTCCCACTGCTGTTTCGACAGCTTGTAGACCAGCACCATCCCCTTGCGCCCAGACCATCTGCTCAGTAAAGGTTGGACGTAACTTGCGGTGATGATTGACAATTTCACCTGTTGCATCCACCGTCACGATACTATTGTAAATACTGCGATTGCCACGCCCCACAGGCACACGTTCATTGATGCCGAGCAGTAGCACCATCTCGTTTTGTTTGGCGACATCTTGCAATTGACGCATCTCGGGACTATCAATAGCCATACTATTTTCATAAAGGCGTGCATAGACTTTCTTAGTCGGCTCATGTCCCCATTGAGCAACATCGGGATTGTAATCGAGCCAAGCAGGATAACCCGGAAACCAAGTTTCACCTAAGGTAACCAGTTGTGCGCCTTTACGCCCTGCTTCGTTAATGAGTGAGATTGCTTTATCGACACAGCGCGCCAAATCATAATACTCTGCTCGTGCTTGAATCACTGCAACTGATACTGTTTTCGCCATATCACCCTCACCTTAGATTAGAATTTTTGCTATCTTATGACTTTACCTTAATCTAGCGTGAGTCACAATAAGTTATTCCTCGACAGCTAGCGCGACAAAATCAATCTCTAAGATAACATTATCTTCAATCCCACCGACATTCGGAGGAGCTTCGATATTAATCCCAAAATCAGGATAGAGGACACTTGTACTCGCTAAGCCAGAGATACGGTCTTCGGATTCAACAGTCACCGTTACATTGAAGGTCACAGGCTTGGTAATCCCCTTAATGGTTAAATCACCCAGCACATCAAAGGCGATTGTTTCACCCACACCAACAGGCTCACCGATGAGCGATAAAAACTCAGTCGGCACAAAGCGGATAAATTCATTTTCGGATTGTCCAGTTTGCAAGATTTGACCACGAATCGACTGGTCACGGAATTCATTATCGGTCTTGAGGGTACGGGCATTGATTGCAACTTCACCTAATTGTGAGGCAGGTGGGTCGGCAAAATTCACGATGAAATCACCAGCGACTTGTTTGGTTTTCCCGATTACTTCGGTCGGGTTACCTAACAACACCTCATTGATGCGGAAACGCACCTCAGATTCTTCTGATGTAATGCGATAGAGTGTACGATCGGGGACTTGTGGGGCTTCAGTCGGGGTTACTGTAAAGGTCGCAGTCGGTTGAGGGGTACTGGTCGGCAGTGCATCCAGTGTAGCTTGTGCAACACTCATCTGGACACCCTGTGCGACTTGAGTAGCAATACCTTCAGTATCCCCTGATAAATCACCTAATTGTGAAGATAGGTCATCCAGCTTAAGGTTAAGGTCGGCAATTTCGGTACTGAGTACAGCAATTTGTCCGGGAGTCGGTGATGCAGAATTCAGTGATAGGGTCGGCACAGCATCTGATGCTGATTGACTGGGTGCAACACTGCCTGTCGCCCAAAGAAAACCGAGGATTCCGCCACCAGCCCCTAAGCCTATTCCGATAACTAATGCAATTACTGCTGTGACTGTTTTTGACATGACATCCCCATCAAGTTGTTTTATATGTTCTATGTAAAATATTTTTATGGATTAATATTATAAAAAATTTGAACCACAGAGGCACAAAGGACACAGAGGGTTCACTTAGAAATGAAATAGAATAAAGAACTTGTAGAGGCTGACCTAAAATCAACCCCTACAGAAATTTATCGAATACAAAATTTAAAGGCTAGATATTGATTATTCCATCATCATTGGAAGAGCAATAATCATACCATCGTCTGCGCCTGTTGCACCAACGGATACAGCGATTGTGCCATCAGGAGCTTGTGCAAGACCAAAGGGTTGTACCAAACCTTCAAGAACAGGGGTCACACCATCTTCAGTGACCATAACCACACGCCCTGGTCCCCAACCTTGGTCAAAAACACCAAATTCGGAAGCATAGATTGTGCCGTCTTCAGTGACAAGGACACCTGTTACAGCAGTAAGACCTTCATAAGTTTGTACCAATTCGCCACCTGACCAGCGTTCAATCCGTGAGCCTTCTGTTGGGAATGGGAAACCTGTGAGGAAGCCAACATAAATATCGCCATCAGGTCCTACATCAACAGTGGTTGGAACAGGATTATCATCTTCAAAGCTCCATACAACAGCAACACTCAAACCAGCATCAGCTGACCATGCCATCAAGCAGTTACAGCCTGCATTAGCAATCAAGATACTACCATCTTCAAGAACTTCAAAGTCGGTTGGGTTCGATTGTTGATTGGCGTTACCATCGGGGTCTTCGTCAAGTTCGAGTGCGAGTAAATCAACCCATGTTTTCACACGGTTGGTTTCGCGGTCAAGTTCAATGAGTGCATGAGAAAATGGAATCGTGAAGTCTCCTGTTTCACCAATCAAAATCCAGATAGATTCATCAGTAACCACAACATCTGCTGCACCGAGTGCATTACCTTCACGGTAGCTGGTTAAACCACGGACAATCACTTCGCTACTACCATCAGGCATAATCATCGTGATTTGGCTAGATGCGCCAAAAGCGTCACCATTTACTGTTAGTTCAGCGCCAGCAAGCCCTGCTTCTGCAACAAAAATATTCCCATCGGCATCAAAAGAAAATTGACGTGGGTTACGTAGTCCTTCAGCTAATACATCACCCATCATATCATCTTGAGCGATAACAGCACTTGGAATTAGTAAAGTCAAAATCATACATAAAGTAAAAAATAGTTTTGTTTGTTTTTGCATAGCTCTCTCCTATTGAACCTATATATCTATATCCTAAATGGACAGTAGTCCACATCAAGTTACAATTTAAATCTAACAAGCAGATTAAAAATAACATAAGGAAACCATAAGGCAGTTAGAAATTAATACAAAAAGTTATTGAGACTAGATTATTCACTTTTGACCGATGTCCCTTTAAGTGAGTACAATACAAATCGTTTATTAAACTAAGAAAGACAAGTATTATGCCAGATATACTCATTACCCATGCGCGTGTTTTACAGTTAAATGATGAAGTTGCGACGATTTTGGATGACTACGATATTCTCATTACAGGGAATCGCATCGAAGCTATACAATCGACTGGAGAACTAGACCCCTCTTATGCAGGTCGCGTGATTGATGCACAGGGTCAAGTGGCGATGGCTGGCTTCATCAATACTCATGCTCATGTGCCGATGGTCTTATGGCGCGGGATGGGCGAAGATGTCAATTTAGATAGCTGGTTTAATGATTATATTTGGCCACTAGAAAACAACCTGCAACCCGAAGATGTTTATTGGGGGATGCAACTCGGCTTGATGGAGATGATTGAAGCAGGGATTACATCGGTCAGTGACCATTATTGGTATATGGATTACGCCGCACAAGCTGTTGAAAAAGCAGGCACACGCGCCCTACTCGGTCAAGCGATGTTTAGCAGTAACGGCATGGGACAAATTGATGAAACAGCAGAGTTTGTTCAACGCTGGCAGGGTCAAGCCAATGGACGTATCCGTACGATTCTTGCGCCACATGCCCCCTATACCTGTGATGATGATTTCTTACGCGCAACCGCCGATAAAGCCCAAGAGATTGGCGCAGGCATCCACATTCACGTTGCCGAAACCATTGCCCAAACACAAGCAAGTCTGGCACGACGTGGACAAACTCCGATTGAAGTCTTGCTAGAAACAGGGATTTTAGACTCACCCGTGATTTTGGCGCATGTCATCGGGGCAACCCCCAACGACCTCGAACTTTTGAGCAGTAGCGTTGCCCCTGTTGGCATCGCGCAATGTCCAAAAACCTATGCTAAGCTAGGGATGGGGTATGCTAATCTAGTTGACTATCGAAAACTAGGGATTCCAGTTGGACTCGGGACAGATGGCGCAGTCAGTAATAACACACTCGACCTATGGGAAGCGATGCGACTGACAGCAATGGGACAAAAACAACTGACAGAAAATGCCGAAAATCTGACAATTCCGCAAGCCCTCACGATTGCAACTCAAGAAAGCGCAACGGTCTATGGACAAGGCGATGAACTCGGAGATATACGAGAAGGCAAACTCGCGGATATTATTCTTGTGGATATGACAGGCACACATCATCTACCCCTGAATAGCGTAACAGCAAGCCTCGTCTATAATGCCCGTGCTGGGGATGTGCAGACAGTAATTTGTGATGGGCAGGTTATCATGCAAGACCGCCAACACAAAACACTCGATAAAGGTGAAATTCTCGACAACATCTTACCGCGCATGGAACGCCTACGCCAACGAGATAACAGCCATCGTATACAAACATATAATCCGTAGACTGCTTAATTTGGGGTAATTATGGAATCCGAAAATTTAACAGGTGGCAACAGCAGCCAAGTTCAGCGAGAGCAAAATACCGTTGTTCGGCAATGTGGCAGATGGTCGCCATTTGTGCATCAGTTACTCCAATTTCTGACGGCAAAGGGGTTTATAGCATCTCCCCAATTTATCGAATCGGATGGTCACACAGAGCGACTAACATATATTGAGGGAATGGTTGGTAATGACCCCCTACACCCAACAATGCTATCGGATGAGGTCTTAATCGAAGCGGGTCAGTTATTACGCCAATTCCACGACATCACACAAGATTTTGTTGTTCCACCAGATGCAGAATTTTTTCTTCCAGTTGACCCAAACACGACATTTGAGGTTATCTGCCACAACGACTTTGCGCCTTATAATTGTGTGTATGAGGATGGGCATATTATCGGCATTATCGACTTTGATACGGCATCCCCCAATATACGTATCTGGGATGTTGCTTATGCAGTCTATCGTTTTGTGCCACTCATGACCGATGCACATTGTATGGATATGGGTTGGCAATCCCCGCCGAATCGTCCCGAACGCCTCCGATTATTTTGTGATGCCTATGGATTAGACAATCGCGAAACACTCATTGATACAGTCATTCAACGTATCGAAGCATTGGTCAATTATATGCAAGATACATCCTCGAACCTTGACCATATCCCATTTTATCTGGAAGACATCAACTATATTCAAGCCAATCGTCAAGTATTTGAAACTGCCACATTATCTATAGCTATCATAAAATTTCATATACAAAATAACTCCACATAACAAAATTTTTACGACATCTTTGTTATTGCGCTGTATATTTACTCGTATACTAGATACATAGTGAATTTCTTAAGGAGTGGGTGATATGCAGTTTTTTATTGCAATGGGTGTGATTTTATTTATCGGTTTATTTTTTATGATGTCTTTGCCCATCCGTGACGAATGGAAACAGATGGAACATGACATCAAACCCAAGACGCAACCCAGACAATAAGCACTCCCTAATTTTTGTAATACCCTATCGCTTGACAACCCTTAAGCGCATCCCACCTTCTGGATGAACAGTAAAGCGCGCCTCGGGTTTCACCTCTTGATTGGGTTCAGATAATTCAATTTTAAATTTTTTGATGATGGTTGCCAAAATAACCTCCGCTTCCATCTCTGCCAGATGACTCCCAATACATACACGCGGACCGCCCCCAAATGGGAAATAACTATAATTTGGATGATCTTTTTTCCA
>CAYGTY010000028.1:34937-44969 GCA_964352825.1 uncultured Anaerolineaceae bacterium | reverse complement strand
AACCAACCATTGCCACGCGCACCAAATTAGGCTAACATACCATCCGCTAAATTGAATAATAGCTTTCTGCTCCATACACATTAGATATGGGGCTATTTATCCGAGGAAAGGAAACTTATGAGAGACTATGAACTCACAGTCGTCATTCGCACCCTCGCGAGTGATGAAGAGGTCAACCAAGCAATTGACCAAGTTATCAGCTATGTCGAGCAAGACGAAAACGGCAAAGTTAAAAATGTAGACCGAAAAACCTTTGGTCGTCGTCGTTTGGCTTATGAAATTCAAGGGCAACGCGAAGGACACTTCGTCATTATTACCGCAGGCATTGCACCTGACCATCTGCTAGAAATTGAAACCGAGCTTAAATTATTTGACCCTGTACTGCGCTATTTGCTCATTCGTATGGAAGAGTAATATAATAACGACTTAGACGAGTCGTTTATTGTATTTGCGTTGAGGGAGAATAATGGGACGTGGACTGAACAAGGTCATGATAATTGGGAATGTTGGACGAGACCCCGAAATGCGTTATACGCCAAGTGGTCGTCCAGTTACCAGCTTTAGTGTGGCAACCAGTCGTACATGGACATCTGCTGAAGGTGAACGCCATGAAGAAACAGAATGGTTTAATATTGTAGCATGGGGCAATCTAGCCGAAATCTGCAACACACACCTCAGTAAAGGTCAGCAAGTCTACGTCGAAGGTCGTTTACAAACACGCGGATGGGAAGATGATAGCGGAAAGAAACATTTCCGCACCGAGTTGGTCGCAAATGAAATGATTTTGTTAGGTGACCGACATTCAAATACCCATCATTACGATGATGATAATGATAATACAGATGATTATGCCTTTTAGTGCAAGAGAGTAATGGAGAAATAGGGTCGTGAGCGAAAACCCAGAACAACAAGAAAACCAAGAAGTTAGTCAAGAATCAAACGAATCAAGACCAGAACGCCAATCTTCAGATCGCCGTAGTGGCGGTGGTGGTGATCGTCGTGGTGGCGGTGGCGGTGGTGATCGCCGTGGCGGTGGCGGCGGTGGTGATCGTCGCGGCGGCGGTGGTGGACGCGGTGGACGTAGCGGTGGACGTGGTGGACGCGGTCGTCGTGGCAAAAGCTACTACTGTCCAAAAGGAAAATGCTTTGATTATAAAGATATTGATGCACTTTCCCGTTATGTAAACGAAAGCGGTAAAATCAAACCACGTCGTCAAACAGGTAACTGTTCACGCTGTCAACGTGAGTTAGCGCGTGAAATTAAACGTGCGCGTCATCTCGCATTATTGCCCTTCGTTTCCGCTGACTAAATCACAGTCATGAATACACTTTGAATATTAAACTGTGGGGGCATAGGTCGTATATACTATGCCCTCACAACGTTAAAGATGAATTGTTACAGGTTTAGGAGTTAATTGATTCATGTCAAAGAAAAGTCAAACGACGGGTCAACCCAAACGCAGAAGACGGCGGTCAGATGATGTACCTGTAGAAGGTGCAGAAAATGCAAAAGTCGGTCAGACGGATAAAAGTTACCGTACCCGTGCTGAACGAGAAGCAGAAATACAGAAAAATGTAGTTCGTGCGGTTATCGTTACAATCGGTGCCTTGCTTGCAGTGCTAGCAATAGCATTTGTGATTGAACAAGTTGTCGTTCCGAATCAAGTTGTTGCTAGCGTCAATGGTGAGAGTATTACTGTTGGGCAATTTCGCGAAGCTGTCAATTTTGAGCGGAATCGCTTAGTTTTACAGTTTAACCAACTTCAAGCAGCGGGTCTCGATGTCAATCAGATTGCACAACAAGAACCTTATGCAACATGGTTAAGTGAAATTAATACACCAGATTTACTTGGTTTACGTGTGATTAACGATATGGTCGAAGATGTCTTGATTCGTCAAGAAGCAGACCAACGCAATATCGTTGTCAATGAAGAAGAACTTGAACAAGAGATCAATGATTTCTTTGGTTATGACCCAACAGAAGTCGCACTTATTGGTGTTGAACCAACAGCAACCGATGAACCAACCGAAACACCAACCCCATTTGTTTCACCAACACCGTCACCGACCCCAACCGAAACACCAACCTTGGGTCCTGACGAAACAGAAGAAGCATTCGAACCCACACTCACCCCACAACCCACTCTTGTGAACCCAACCCAGAGTGCTGAAGAAGTCGTCGAAAGTTTCAACGAAAATCAACAAGGTTTCCGTGATTTCTTCGCGCGTGAGGGTATCGGTGGAGGTGCTGTAGATGCCTTCTTTGAACGTGTCGCACGAGAAGCATTATTAACAGATGCAGTCTTTGGCGAGACAGACACCTTGCTTTATGCAGATGTTCGTCACATCCTCGTTGAGAGTGAAGAAACAGCATTAGATGTTTTGGATGCTTTGCAAAATGGTGAATCCTTCGCAGACCTTGCGCGTGCATTATCAACTGATACAGGTAGTGGCGCACGCGGTGGTGAACTTGGCGAGAGTTATGTGGGTAACTTTGTTCCAGAATTCAGTGAGGCAATTGAAACTGCTGAAATCGGTGAGTTAGTCGGGCCCGTCGAAACAGAATTTGGTTTCCACATTATACAGGTTCGTAGCAAAGAAGAACGCACAGGTGAAGATGTTGATGCACAACTTGAATCCGCTAAACAACAGAACTTCAGCCGATTTGTAGAAGAATTGCGTACAAGTAACGAAGACAACATCGAAATCTTTGATATCTGGCTTGACTACGTACCGCGTGGTTAAATCACAATCATAACTGGAATTGCAGCAGCAGTTTCTAGAGAATATATCGAGCAGGGTAAGCGACAAAAGTTGTTTACCCTGCTTTTTCTATACGATCATGTAAAATATTAGCGTTCACACTATGCTCAATATTGAGACTTGGACTATAATGCAAGCATGAGCGAAAAACCTATTGATAAGTTAGAATCACAACTAGAAACCCTCATCGAAGGTGCATTTGCAAGACTCTTTCGTCGCACAATCAACGCACGAGATATTGCGGTTATATTACTGCGCGAGATGGAAGATAACCTCAAAGCACCGACGGAGGATGACCCCCATCATATTGCGCCTGACCAATACATCATTTATTTACATCATGATACGGTCAAGAAATTTGTCCACGCCTACCCAGATTTATCCAAACGGCTGAGCAGCTTAATTGTAGACCTCAGTACCCAATCAGGGTATCGATTACGTAATAAACCAAGTGTGAAGATACTGGCTGATAGCCAATTAAGTCCACATCAAGTCACGATTACAGCAGACCATGCCACCGAAGCCAGACTGAGTACAGCGGCGATGAACCCTGTCGATGTCAACAACGCACCTGATAACATGCTTAAACATCCACGCCTTGTGATTGGTGACCTGAGAACAATCGAATTATCGAAGTCCCTTATTAACATTGGACGCGAAGATGACAATGATATTGTGATTGAAGATGCGTATATATCACGCCACCACCTACAATTACGGAAACGCTTTGGTGCATATATGTTATTTGATGTCCATAGTAGCGGTGGGACGAAGGTCAACGAAACCCTAGTGCGTGAACACCGCTTACAAAACGGAGATGTCATCCAGATTGGGCATACCCGACTCATTTACACCGATGATACAGACAGTGAAAATTTTAATGACCCCACACAATCTCTCGACCCTATATAGGACAACATACTGTGAGTCTTGAAATCGTACTATTCCTACTCCGATTGTTCGCTGGGCTAGCTCTCATCGGGTTTTTAGCTGTTTTGTACCTCCTTATTTGGCGCGAGTTCAGGCAAACAAGTCAAAAATTGCAATCCAATCGTGCAAGCTATGGTTATTTAGTATCAATAGCAGAATTCGATGGTCAATACAAACAAATTGGAGATAAACATCCCCTATCCCCCATCACAACATTAGGACGTTCTGCAACCAATGCAATTATTGTCAATGATAGTTTTGCGAGTAGTGAACATGCACGGCTTGTTTTGCAGGATGGGCAATGGTGGCTAGAAGATCGTGCGAGTCGTAACGGGACACTGCTTAATGATGAACCGATACGGACACGAACTATTTTGACCAATGGCGATGTTGTTGGGATTGGCAGTTACGCTTATAAACTAGAGTTGAACAAATAGGAGCAAGTCATGGATATGGGGTTACGTGGTGCGCGAGTATTAGTCACAGCCGCCAGTCGTGGATTAGGTGCGGCGACAGCAAGACAATTTAGCCGTGAAGGTGCAATTGTTGTTATCTCTAGTCGAAATTTAGAATCTTTGCAAGAAACGGCTGCAAGCATTGTGGAAGAAACGGGCAATGCTGTTTTCACACATGCTTGTGATGTGACTGATTTTAAGCAAGCTGAGAAATTAGTCAATAATGCTGCGGATATGGTAGGTGGTATAGATATTATCGTTACGAATGCAGGCGGACCACCTGCGGGTAACTTTGACAGCTTTGATATGGATGTCTGGCAAAACGCGACTCAGCTAACCCTATTAAGTGCTGTTGCGTTAATTAAATACGCCTTACCCTATCTCAAAAAATCAAAACGCGCCTCTATTTTGACCATCACCAGCATCAGTGCCAAGCAACCTGTTGATAATCTCATTTTATCAAATACCTTACGCCCTGCTGTGATCGGTCTGACCAAATCCCTATCCTTAGAATTGGGTAGCGATGGGATTCGTGTGAACAGTATTTTACCTGGAATTACAGATACAGAGCGTATTCAGGAGTTAGCCGAAGCCCGCGCAAAAATCAATGATATGACAGTTGAAGATGTTCAAGCAAGTATGGCTGATGATATTCCATTAGGTCGCATTGGTTCGCCTGAAGAATTTGCAAATGTTGCAGTGATGATGTGTTCACCAGCAGGTGGATTTATTAATGGCGTGGCGTTACCCGTCGATGGTGGATGGATTCGAGCAACGCTATAAGTAAATTTCAAATGAGTAAGGGAGACTTGGCGAGTCTCATCCTACAACAAAAATTTAATTTTTAAGACGTTAGGACAAGATAATGGAAACTGTAAAAATTGGTGTCATTGGTGGGTCTGGGCTTTATAATATGCCTGCTATCAGTGATATAGAAACCGTAGATATTGATACCCCATTTGGGAAACCCAGTGGGAGTATTCGCATCGGGACATTAAGTGGAAAACGGGTAGCATTTTTGCCTCGTCATGGTGAAGGACATGTTTATTCACCATCAACCCTCCCCTATCGTGCGAATATCTTTGCACTCAAAAAGCTAGGGGTGCGCTTCATTATTGCAGTCAACGCCTCAGGCTCATTACGTGAAGATTATGCACCGGGGCATATCATTACCCCTGACCAATTATTTGACTATACGATTCAGACACGGGCGCGGTCATTCTTTGAAAATGGCATTGTGGCACATGTATCCGTCGCAGACCCGATGAGTGACTATCTGCGGGGTATCATTGCGGATGCTGTCGAAACCGTTGGTGGAACAGTGCATCGCACAGGCACATTCTTGATTGAAGATGGTCCACGTTTTGCAACGCGTGCCGAAAGCCATATCTTCCGTAGTTGGGGTTGTGACCTGATTGGCATGACCTCTGCCCCAGAAGCCTTCCTCGCGCGAGAAGCTGAAATTGATTATGCGTCGATGGCACATATCACAGATTATGATAGCTGGCATGAGGAAGAAGAAGCTGTCACATCCGATATGGTCATTCAGACCTTAGTCGAAAATATCAAGGTGGTACAAAAAGCTCTGGCAGAAGCAATCGAACATATTGATGAAGACAAAATGATGCCAGCCCATACCACACTGGATAGTGCATTGGCAACATCACGCGATGCAATGGATAAAAATGTTATCGAATCTTTACGCCCGATTGTTGCTCGCGCTCTCAAGTTAGATTAGCCAATAGGATAAGCTCTTGCAAGATATGGTCACACCGCGCAAATCACATCCACATGAATGGATACTGCTGACTTTAGCAGGTTTTTTCGTTGCTCTTGGTTTTATCAGCATCTCACTCAACCGTGATATAACCTTGAGTTATGGGCTTGTGTTTGTGGCATGGTGTGCCAGTGCAATCGGTGGAACAGTTATCTTGAATCGTTATCTACCAGAGCGCGATACCCTATTATTCCCGATTGTGATGTTACTCAGTGGTTGGGGTTTGGTGATGATAGAGCGCCTTGCTCCCAACTTCGCAGACCGTCAAGCGATTTGGCTCATCATCGGGATTATTGCTATGTTGCTCACGGCAATTTTTCCCTATCTGCTCCATTGGTTACGCACCTATCGTTATATTATGCTGGCTCTGACGCTCGTTTTATTAGTCAGTACCATTATCTTTGGTCGCAACCCTTCTGGTAATATCTTTGCACCCCAATTATGGCTTGGTTTGGGGTCTATCTATTTCCAACCATCAGAGGTTATGAAAATTATACTGGTGGCATTTATTGCAAGCTATCTGGGTGAACAAACGGCAACCTTACGTACCAGAGATAAAACCCAACTCGGTGAGAACAGTCCGCGATTTGGGATGACACCACGATTGATTGGTCCAATGTTATTGATGTGGGGATTATCGATTGTTTTCCTTGTATGGCAACGTGACCTCGGCACAGCCATGTTATTCTTCATCGTGTTTATGATATTGCTCTATATCACCAGTGGCGATATACGGCTGGTTATTGGTGGTCTCGTTTTGGTGATTGTCGCAGGAATAGTCGCTTATCAATTGTTTGCTGTGGTGCAACTACGGATTGATATTTGGCTGAATCCTTGGGCAGAATCAGACGGACGCGCCTATCAAATTGTGCAAAGCCTGATGGCATTTGGCTCAGGTGGTATCTTCGGGACAGGTGTGGGACTCGGCTCACCTGATTATATCCCTGTTGTACATTCTGATTTTGTATTTTCAGCATTAGCTGAGGAGTGGGGGTTGCTGGGTGTTGTTAGTATCTTAAGCTGTTTTGCTATTTTGGTCATGCGTGGTCTAAGAATCGGTTTGTCCCATACAGGTCGTCCATTCCATACATTATTGGCGGTTGGCTTAACCATGATGCTAGCGGTACAGGCTCTCTTAATTATGGGGGGCGTTCTCAAGCTCCTACCTTTAACAGGTGTCACATTACCCTTCATGAGTTATGGTGGTAGTTCACTATTAATCAGTTTTGTCATGCTGGGCTTACTCTTACGTTTATCCTCAGGAGCGCGCTAAATGCAATTTGCTCGTGAAATTCAACGTATCTTCTTAGCCACGCTGATTGCATTTGGTCTTGTGGGTCTATCGGCTGGGTATTGGGCTGTCATTGGGCAAAACTCGATTCTCTTACGCGAAGATAATCCAAGAATCATTGAGGACATTGCTCGGATTCAACGTGGCGCAATCTATGACCGCGATGGAGAAATTTTAGCAGAGACCGTACGCACGAATAACACAACAACCCGTACCTATTATCATGACTCAACTTATAGCGTGCTTGGATATTATAGTTTACGTTATGGTGAAGGGGGTACAGAATCTGCATTTAATGATATCCTCACAGGTCCATCAGACATTAACACACTAGAAGATTATTTTGAGCAAGGTGTTTTAAAGACACCCCCTATTGGCACAGATATTCAACTAACATTAGACCTCGATATACAAAATAAACTCGTAGAGCTAATGGCAGGTTATCAGGGTGCAGGTGTCATTTTAAATGCGCAAACAGGTGATATTCTATCGCTTGTGAGCCTCCCAACAATTGACCCTAACACACTTGATGAAAATTGGGACACACTGACACAAGCAGAGGGTAATCCATTTTTTAACCGTGTGCTTCAAGGGCAGTATCAACCAGGGAGTATCATATATACGCTTTGGATGGCACAAGCCTTACTGACCAAATATGATGCAACCCAACTAATCGCGAATGCAAGCGATAGCATTTCTCTCGGTGAAGAAACAACCGTAGACTGTATGTTAGAACCTAACACCGACAATATATCCTTAAGAGAGTCTTATTATTGGGGTTGTCCCGTTCCCTTTGCAGTCTATAGTAGAACATCCAAAAATCGCTCCTTTGAGAATCTTGTTAAGACATTTGCGCTAGATAACCAAATCACACTAGCAGACTTCGCGATTCCAGAGCCGATTAGTGCAAGCAACGAAACACAAGCCGATATTGACTCAACATTAATCGAACTCCGAAACACACTCGGTCAAGGCAATATCACTGTTACGCCCTTACACATCGCAGAAATTTTATCTGCTATTACGAATAACGGTAATGCCCTACAACCCAATATTATTAGCCATATCCAAACACCTGAAACTGGCACATGGCAATCTGTCATAGGGGCAAAAACATCTGTACCGATGATGACTGCGCTTACCGCACGTCAGTTACGCACCTTAATGCGCGACACATGGCAAACCTTACAATCGGATACCTATTCAGAGAATATCATTGTCGGAGCATCCCTTGCCCAATCACAATCTGGCGATGAAACACAAATATGGCTCATTGGTTTTGTTCGTCATGACCAAGCGGGACAAGTTGCGTTTGTTGTCCTATTAGAAGATACTAGTGATATAGAAAAGATTATCACAATGGGTCAAGAGATTATCCCCGTGATTATCAACAACCTTAACTCACCTTAGATAAAATAGCCTATTTATTGAGGTCAACTCATGAAACACCGTTACTTACCCTTTCTTATTATTTGGCTGAGCCTATCCATAACCTTCACAGCATTCACACAATCTGAATGTCCCGAACTTGTCGAATTCGCATTGAGTTCCACGGGTGATTTTTGTGAAGAAACTGGACGCAATCAGGCTTGTTTTGGGCATGTCAATTTATCAGCAGAAGCGCAACCTGATGCCAACGCATTTGAATTTGTAGAAGTCGGGGATATTGTTGATGTCGCAACTATTCGGACATTACGCCTCAGCACATTAGATACCACAGCGGGCGCATGGGGTGTTGTATTGATGCGTGTGCAAGCGAATCTTCCAGACTCTTTACCAGGGCAAAATGTCACCTTTATGCTCTTTGGAGATACAGAGATTCGTAATGCTGCAACATCTGTTGAGGAGCAGACATTAACGACAATTGATGCTCAAATCAGTTCCTCGATTGATGCAAATGTACGGGTAGGACCGAACGCTACAATGGCAGTGCTGGCATCCATACCCACTGGAACAACCGTCACAGCAAATGGTATCTCGGCAAATGGCGAGTGGGTACGAATTGCCTTGCCCGATACCGATGCCGATTTAGCTTGGATTTCGCGTCAGTTGATTGTTTCATCAGAGGATTTTAGTAGCTTGGCTGTTATCCAACCGGGGCAACCCCAATTTGGTCCTATGCAAGCCTTTTATCTAACAACAGGAATTGGTGCACCCGACTGTGATGAAGTTCCTGAAAATGGCTTACTGGTTCAGACACCAAAGGGTGTTGGCGAGATTAACCTATTGGTCAACGAAGTCGAAATCAGCATGGGGTCTACTGTCTTTTTCTCCGCACCGCGTAACGAAGGTACCGATGGCGACGGTGTGAACAGCAAGTCCATGAAGGTCAAAACGATTGAAGGGGCTGCTATCACACACAAAGATAATGAAACACGGGTGGCATTAGGTGGTTCACAATTCGAGGTGATGTATGATGACTTCGGCGAAATTATGGAAATCAGCGAGTCCGAAGGTTTAGACTTTGAAGAGATTGACGACTTACCCTATGAGATACTGGAACGCGAAATTGAAATTGCAGAAGAACTCACAGATAAAGAACTCGAAATCCTTGACCAATATGATGAGCTATTTGACCTTGTAGACATTGATGAGACAGATGAACTGCTCGATTATATTGATGAATTTGGTGATGATGATTTAGTCGGGTTTTTGCAAGAAGACCTCGGCATTGGCTTCTTCGATGGCGAAACATCAGCCTTTTTTGAGGAAGAACTCGGGTTCGATATTGAAGGCTTTGAAGATGAAGAATTCTACGATGAATTCGGGGATGACGAGTTCTATGATGACGAGTTTGATGAATTCGGGGATGATGA
>CAYGTY010000028.1:33313-34837 GCA_964352825.1 uncultured Anaerolineaceae bacterium | reverse complement strand
TCTATGATGACGAGTTTGATGAATTCGGGGATGATGAATTCTATGATGACGAGTTCTATGATGACGAGTTTGACGATGAATTTTACGATGATGAAGATTACGATGATTATGATGATGGTGGTGACGATTATGACGATGACGGTGGTGACGACTTTGATTAAATCAACTATCATATAAAAGCTATCCAGTGCCTGCTTATGTGTAGGCACTTTTCATTTACACATTATGCACAAAAACTCATCAAATCTATCAGACATTATCACTAAAATTCTGATACAATGCCTTCGTAAAAACCTTTCAACGGTAGGCAAACATGTTCAATATCTTAAGTGGCAAGCGCAAAAATAAGGTTACATATTCCCGTCAATTCTGGTTATTATTTGTTGGGTCATTTTTTACGCGTGCCAGCATCAGTATGATATGGCCCTTTGTCACTGTTATTATCCGTGAACGCCTAGACATCGCACTAACCACTGCGGCATTGCTCCTCACCATTCAGTCCATTTCCAGTTTGTTATCCACACTGGTCGTCAGTAGCATTATGGATAAAGTCGGACGGAAAGTACCGATTGTGCTGAGCTTGACTGGAGGTGCTTTAGCCTTAACTGCAATGGCTACTGCGGATACCTTTGAAGCGTGGGCGATCTTAATGGCGATTTACGGTTTATTTGTGCCAGTCTTTAATATCGGTGTCAATACAATGGTGGCAGATATTGTTGAACCCGAAAATCGTTCCCCTGCTTATGCGCTAATTCGGATGATTAGTAATGCTGGGATTGCGATTGGTCCTGTAATCGGTGGAACATTGGTTACACTTCTCTCTTTTGAAGCAGTCTACTATATTATCGCGATTGCGTATGGCATCTTAACTTTATTTGTCTATTTCATGATTAGTGAAACTATCCCTGATATGATCGAAGCCGACGAGAATGATGCCCCAAAACCCTCAATGGGATATGGCTACATCCTCAAAGACACTGTATTTATGGGTATGTTTGTCATGTTCATGCTGGTGATGTTTGGTAATACACAGATATTTGTTTTATTGCCAGTCTACGCCAAAGAGAATTTTGGACTTGTGGAGAGTGAATATAGCTTATTGCTCACGATTAATGCGACGATGGTGGTGTTATTCCAATATGTCCTGACCAAGTACACAGACCGCTATAGGCCCTTACCCGTGATGGCATGGGCAGCGGTACTCTATGCGATTGGTTTAGCCAGTGTTGCTGTAGGTTATGACTTGCCGACATTTGCTATCAGCATGATTATCGTGACCATCGGTGAGCTAATGTTAATGCCTACTGCCCTCACCTTTATTGCCAATATCGCCCCAACAGAAATGCGCGCCCGTTATATGGGTATCTTTGGATTAGGGTGGCCGCTTGCCGCAGGTATCGGTCCTGTGATTGGGGGAGTCTTAAATGACAATTATTCACCTGTTGCGATGTGGGTCGGCGCAAGTGGACTCGCAACCATCGGCGCACTTGGGTTTGTCGCCATTATGCTCTATCGACAACGAAA
>CAYGTY010000028.1:0-33213 GCA_964352825.1 uncultured Anaerolineaceae bacterium | reverse complement strand
TCGCAACCATCGGCGCACTTGGGTTTGTCGCCATTATGCTCTATCGACAACGAAACAAAATCAAACGAGTACCTGTTCCTTCAGTGGGTTAAAGCGAATGAATCGCATGTTTATCCTGAAAGCTTATCCTCAACTTGAATCATTCCACGACATTTTGGGTAATTAGAACATCCCCAAAACTGATTACCTTTATTATTCCCGCTTTTTGCGGTGCGTAAAATCATCTCGCTATCGCAACGTGGGCAGTTTGGTGTATGGTCAATCGATTCGGGTACAGGTTCTATAATTAGATTCTCTTGAGGCTCATCCATAAGATAAGGACTCAATAGTTCGTTCAATGCAGATGTACTATATGCTTGTTTGACAGGGATATGCACAATGGGCAAATCACTTACCTCGAAAACGGCATCAACAAAGCGATCACGTTCTTGCCTATCCTTACGTTGATGACTCTTATCATCTAATTCAATAGCACAGATTGGTTGTAATGAGTTGGCATGACATAATAAAAAATCAACATGCTTTCGGTCAATCTTATTTAGGTAGGTTTGATATTCACTACGGTCTCTTGTTTTTACATAAAAAATATCACTCATCCCTACTTTTGTAAAAACGATCATACGTCCTTGTAGTGTTGTCATCAAAACACGATAAAAATTCAATTCTGCTGGAGAAAGGAAATCATCACGTTGGGCATAGGGTAATTTTACTTTTTTACCATTCTCTGGCAATGTGTAGTAGGTTTCAGAAGAGTCGCCATCATCACCTTCCATCAACTGGACAATCCAATCGACAACATCATTTGCCGATTTTTTAGATAGTCCAAGTCCATATAAAATACCGCGTAAAATTCTAAATTTCTTATTATCTGCCATGTTGACCCGAATCATTATCGTAATATCGAACAATAATTATCATTATACAAGGCAAAGTCATTATAAAGTAAAAAGGAGTGCCATCTGAGACACTCCATATCAATTAACTTTTAGCAATTTTAGCCAATGACGGAAACATCACGATCGATGAGATCCTTATTAAACTCTGCTATATCACCATGCAATAGCGCGTTGAATTGATTAATCTGCTTTTGAATCATGCCTGACAGCTTATCATAGACGGCATAGGATTGGTCAGTTGGTGGGTATTCGCCAAGGCTCACAACTGCTGGTAAGGCAATCAGACGGCGCATCGATTCCGTCCCCTGATTTAAACGCCCTGCCCAACCACTCGGCAAGTCAGGAATCAGCAATCCCTTCTCAATACTGAGGATTCCTTCTTTTAAGCTAGTCGCGCGCTCTACAAGGTCAGCATCAGCCAGACGTTCAGCCAGACTATCCAATTGGGCGCGATAACGGCGCATCATATTAATAACCTCTGTCCCTGTGGCATAGGTTTCATATATCTGCATGAGCAGATCAAATTGCTTTTGCAAATCCTCATCAGACGCGGTTGAAGTTGAGTCTTTCACAAGCGTGAGTGGTTGTGTAATTGACTCATCACCGATGGTCAAGGTCACTTGATATGAGCCGGGGGGAATGGTCGGTCCTTCCATACGGTCAAATTGAACATCTGTCCCGTTGAGTTTTGGAGAATGAGGTAATCGCATATCCCATACAAAACGATTCCAGCCTGCATTTGCTGTGATAAATTGTAGCGATTTATCAGGTTTTTCTTTCAAGGCTTTATGATCATCGGCACCCATGCTCGTAAATTCATTAAGTACATCACCCTCAGCAGTCGCAAAGCTCAGCTTGATTTTATCTGTCGGTGTATCCTTTAAATGATAGGTCACAATAACACCGCGTGGGGCATTTTCACCTGAGTCAAGGAATTTGCGTTCAACGATGTTTTCGGGTGTGGTTGTGTAGGTATAAGGTGCCATGACACCCGTTGAACTCATATAGGTTTTCCCCGGTTGGTCAATCAAACGACGACCATCAATACTGGCTAAAACCCGTTGTGTGTCCCGCGGTTGAAGCAAGACTGCAGATTTCTCAGTGAGTGAATCATGCAGTTGATGCACAATCGTGAGATCGTCTAGAATCCAAATCGAGCGACCATGTGTTCCTGCAATCAAATCATTATTTTTGACAAGCAAGTCATGAATCGGTGTGACAGGTAAATTGAGTTGGAAAGGTTGCCAATTTTCACCATCATCAAAGGATACATAAACCCCTAATTCTGTACCAGCATACAACAATCCTTCGCGCGCAGGGTCACAACGGATAACCCGTGTGAAGTCATCATCGGGTATACCGTCATTGATTTGTGACCATGTTTGCCCATAATCACTTGTTTTATACAGATAAGGTTTATAGTCATCATGTTTATAGCGTGTGGCTGCCATATAACATGTGCCAGCATCAAAAGGTGAGGATTCTAACAAGCTAACCATCGACCATTCAGGCATTTGTGAGGGTGTAATATTATCCCAGCTTTCGCCATTATCTTTGGAGATATGGACTAAGCCATCATCAGAACCAGCCCATAATACCCCTGCTTGAAGTGGTGATTCGGCAAATGCAAATATGGTCGCGTACATTTCTGCGCCGACAGCATCACGATTAATCGGTCCACCTGTCACCTGAAGTGTATCAGGGTCGGCTCGGGTTAAATCTGGGCTAATCGGAATCCAAGTTTGCCCTTCATTAGTCGATTTGAAAACCACATTCCCTGTTGTATAGAGGGTATCCGCATCATGGGGCGAGAATAGAATAGGGTATGTCCATGCAAAGCGATAGTCATAATCAAGTGCAGCTTCACCCGACATTAATTCGGGCCATGTCGTGACCAAGCGTAATTGCATCGTTTTGTGGTCATAACGTTGCAGTGAGTTACCGCCCCCTGGAGAACTCCCGATTGCGCCGACAAAAATTACATCATCGTTATCAGGTTTGACTGCGAGATAGCCACTTTCACCTGTTGCCGCAATAAACCCATCCATCCACATAAGTGAATTTTTATTATTTCGGCTTGGTACAGCTACACTACTATTGTCTTGTTGTGTTCCATAGACATAATAGGGGTCACGATTATCGGTTGTGATGTGATAGAACTGAGCAGTGGGTTGGTTGAAAATAGTAGACCATGATGTGCCACCATTCACAGACACACATGCCCCACCATCATTGCCTTGTATCATGACTTTGGTATTGTTGGGGTCAATCCATAAATCATGATTGTCGCCATGTGGTGTCCCAATCATGCCAAAGTTCCGCCCACCATCAATCGATTTCCAGAAGCGTAAATTATTGACATAGACGGTATCAGGGTCTTGGGGGTCAGCTGTGAGGTGCATGTAATACCAAGCACGAGAGATAATATCATTATTACGCGCAACAAACTCCCATGTATCCCCATAATCATCAGAGCGATACATCCCCCCATCAGCATGTTCAATCAAAGCATAAACGCGCCCTGCTTGTGCGGGTGAAGCATCGATTCCCATTTTACCGAGAATTCCCTCAGGTAGTCCCTTATGGGTTGAGATATTCTGCCACGTCTCGCCACCATCCATTGACCGCCAGATTCCACTATCTTCGCCACCACTACTGATTTGATGGAAATTCCGATAAGCTTCCCACATGGTCGCATACAAAATACGGGGGTTGTTCTTATCAATCGTGATGTCAATTGCACCTGCTTTATCACTGACAAAGAGAACTTGTTTCCATGTTCGTCCACCATCAATCGACTTAAAGACACCGCGTTGCTGATTTTGTCCAAAAGCATGACCGAGTGCAGCGACAAATACCGTATTAGGGTCTGTCGGGTGAATACGAATTTTGCCGATGTGACGGGTATCTTCTAATCCTGTATGTATCCATGTGCGCCCAGCATCTGTTGATTTATAAACGCCGTCACCATGTGATACATCAATCCGAATAGTTGCTTCACCCATACCCGCATAAATCACATTCGGGTCAGACTCTGAGACAGCTAATGCACCGACGGAGCTTGTCTTAAAAAAGCCATCGGACACACATTCCCAATATTGTCCAGCATCCTCTGTTTTCCAGACACCTCCTGCACATGCCCCAAAATAAAATGTTCCTAAATCATTCGGGTCACCTGCCACAGTTATCACTCGTCCACCACGAAAAGGACCAATGCAACGCCAGCGTGCGATATTATCTAAATTTAGTTGAGTCATAAGTTTTGTCCCTTGATAAAAATTTTCAATCGCTCTTATTTATTGTAACGCGAACTCTATCAATCAAGCCAATATCCAATTTATCCTCTCTAATTTTTTAGTAAAATCGTTTATAAATGATCAATAAAGAGCTGTTTAATGTTATAATATATATCGTTATAAAGATGTCTGGAGCATAATATGACAGCACAAGTGCATGAGTTATTGATTATCGAAGGCGAAAAAACCTCAATGCCATTTTGTCCTCCCATACCCAAAAATCATCCCGATATAAAAACACTAACCAAAGATGAAACCGAAGAAGACGACAACATCCCGTGGGTTATTTTTTCAACGGCTTGTTGGAGACAATACATCGGCACATGGGAACTAAAAGACGGGAAACTCTATTTAGTTGATATTCGCGGACTCTATAAAAAGATAAGTGAAGCTCCTATTTTTGCAGATTGGGTCACAACAGTGTTGCGTGTGACGAGTGGTGAGCTATTAGAATATGTACATATGGGATTTGAGACTGTCTATGAATTTGAGAACCATATCAAAATCGAAAATGGAATTGTCTTAGAAGAACGGCGTGTGGACAACCGCGATAAAGACCTCGATGGGCGCGACCTCGGTTCGGAAAATTTACCGGGGAACGAAAATGATTTTGATGGTGACGATTTTTAGCTCATCAGCACCGCAATGACTTTGGCGATATACTAATCATAGTGACATTTTTCAGTGAGGAAAAATACGATGCGTAAAATCATTATCACGATATGCGCGCTGATATTCTTTACCGTCAGCATCGCTTATACACAAGACGACCTAAGCCAATCATACACACAAACAGAGAGTGGCATCACAGTATTGTTCCCCGAGAGTTGGGTCAATATGACCGAAGAAATCGGCGTTGATGATGGCTCAATTATTCTAATCAATTCAAGAGATGCCTTACAAAGCACGCAAGCCGTCCAACCTGATGATATTCTCGTACAAATCGCATCGCCGAGTTTACTGGACGCATTTGTCGGTGGATTATCATTTGATGATGCTTGGTCAGTATTGATCGAGAATGACATATTCCCTGATGGAAATACCGTTGATTATGAAGAATCTGGTAATCACATACGGCTTCAGGCATCAAGTATTGAAGATTATGCGAATATCAGCGGTATCGTCGAATTAGATGAGGGAATATTTACTGTTTTTCTGGGTACTGCTCATCCCGATAATATGGATGAAGCCGAATTGATACTCGCGAATATCATGATGAATTTGGAATATAGCGCAACGGTCTACAACACACTCTTTACCCTAACCCAACCCTATCAAAGTGAAGACGAAACCTATGCTTTCAGTTACCCCGGTGGACCTGATTGGATAGTTTATGAACAAGATGATGTGGCGGTTGTGACCAATGCTAAATCCATTGAAGATTTTTCGGGTGCGGAAGGTGAGTATCTGATTGTCTTTAGCACTGTCCCAGCAGAAGACGCTGACGAAATGGCATTAACCACAGGCATGATGTTTGGGGTAATCCAAGAAATCGCATTCGCACTCCCTCCATTAATGACAAAAGCCGATGGTCAGGAAGTCGATACACTCGGTAAATTAGAGGGTTTGGTCGGTCTGAGTGTCGGTGACGATTTCTCGATGCAGACAGCCATTATCGCTCCCGAAGACCAACTGCCTATTTTCACAGCAAACTCTGGTGGACAAGACCCTTTACGTATCGCATATGATAACGGGCTAGCAACCATTATAACTGTTTATGGGACAGTGGGTGAAGAAGAAAATCTCATCCAAATTATTGAGTTTATGGTGCAGTCGCTCCGTATTCCAGTTGACCTTTCCACAATTGAAGTCAGCAACATCGACCTACCCGTCACAACTGATGGTGTTCAACTCTTTATCAGCCATCCAGAAGATTGGGAAACTTATGTGCGCGGTGGTTTTAATGTTGAAGGGATACCCCCTGGGGCTACAGATGCTGTTCGCTTGATTGTATCGGGTACGGTACTCGAACCAAATCAAACGGTAGAAGAATCGCTCAGAGAGTTCATTGTCTTATTCGGCTATGAAGTTGTCGATACGATAGAATTATCCGACGGGCGTATTGCATACATTGGAACAGACGCAAACTTAACAGAAGCGGTTCTTGAGGTTATCTACAAGGACGATTTTATTGTTAGCATGAGTTTCTTGCCATCGAATCCAGACGATTATCTGGTGTCTCTGCCTGTTGCACTTGCGATTCTGGAGTCAATTGAACTCAAGATTGAATAAGACCCTATCCATAAATTGTAGGTATAAGAAATGACCTGTGTATTATCGGAAGAACACGCGGTATCGTACCTACAATAATATTCACAAATAAGTAGCAAGGATGTGTGAAAGTTAAGCACATCCTTTTTAGGTTTTTTTACCCATCACAACAAAAACGCGGTGCGGGACATTTAAGGGGTCATCAGGGAATTTTTCTGAGAGCATTTGTTGATGTTCCTTATCGAACTTTTCAATTTCTGGCTCATCAAGAGACGCACCCACCCCAGCACTGGCCCGAATGCGACCACGCCATGCTTCGTGACTATAGACAACATCCAAATCGAATGAAAATGTTTCTATATTTGTGAAACCCGCTTGCCCCATATGGATTAACCATTGCGGATAAAACCCATTACGACCACCCATATGCCAAGCTGGATTATATTTCAAAATCAGGGCTTCGGTTTGTGCAACGATGTTATCGAACAGCGGAATCCAATCAAAGTGAGCGATAATCAGGTGTCCATTGGGGACTAAAATACGTTTAACTTCTTGAGCCGTCTTATCCCCATCAAACCAATGCCAACATTGCCCAGCAGTTACAACATCAAAATGATTATCAGCAAAACCTGTATCCTCGGCAGAGGCAATTTTATAGTCTACTTCAACACCAGCAAGTTTATCGAGTTCACGTGATTTCTCAATCAAATCAGCAGAAATATCTAAGCCAACAGTTTTGCATCCGCGTAATGCCACCCCACGCGCCACAGATCCCGTTCCTGTGCCTAAATCTAATAAACGTGTTCCAGCGGGTATCAACCCTAAGGTTTGCATACGCTCGAAAAACTGTTCAGGGAAGCCAGCGCGATGTTGACTATAATCAGATGCTGTCCGTCCAAAGTTGATTTCCATGATTGATGCTCCTGTGAATGAGAGGAAAACAAAAAGAGCAAACTCGATAGTCTGCTCTCATTGCGGTAAGTCTAATTAGCTTTCGGCGGGAGGGTATTCAATGTCCGTAAGGCTTGTGACAATGACTTGCCATGATGCTGGGTCGCCAAATTCAACAGTTACCATACGAGTATCAACTGAGCCTTCAACCTTGCTAACTCCTTCGAGATCGCTGAGTTCATTTTTGATTGCAGCAACGCAACCTGCACAACCAATATTAGGGACTTCAAATGTTTTTGTTGTCATCAAATTTTCTCCTATTATATTGATACTTTGATAGCATGATTTTGAAAAGTCTTACATAAATGCCTGAATACCTGTTTGAGCGCGACCTAGAATCAAGGCGTGGATGTCACTTGTACCTTCGTAGGTATTGACCGCTTCAAGGTTCATCACATGGCGAATTACATGGAATTCATCAGAGATACCATTACCACCGTGCATATCACGCGACATACGTGCAATATCAAGGGCTTTGCCACAAGAGTTTCTCTTAACGAGAGAAATCATTTCGGGTGTGACTTTGCCTTCATCCATCAAACGTCCGACACGCAACGCACCTTGCAAACCGAGTGAGATGTCGGTCATCATATTAGCAAGTTTAAATTGAATCAGTTGGTTAGCTGCGAGAGGGCGACCAAATTGTTCACGGTCGAGGGTATATTGACGGGCTGCGTGCCAACAAAATTCAGCCGCACCGAGTGTTCCCCAAGAAATACCATAACGCGCTTTATTCAAACACCCGAATGGACCTTTTAAACCACGTACATTGGGCATGTAGTTCTCATCAGGGACAAAGACCTCATCCATAACAATTTCGCCTGTGATACTGGCACGTAAGCTAAATTTACCTTCAATCTTAGGTGCGGACAAACCCTTCATGCCCTTATCAAGGATAAAGCCCCGTATTTCACCATCACTTGAATCTTCATGACCATAAACTTTTGCCCAGACGATAAACACATCAGCAATCGGTGAATTGGTAATCCACATTTTGCTACCATGCAATGTCCAACCACCATCAACTTTGGTTGCACGCGTTTCCATGCCCCCAGGGTCGCTACCGTGGTCAGGTTCAGTTAATCCGAAACAACCGACCCATTCGCCACTAGCCAGTTTCGGTAAATATTTATGGCGTTGGTCATCTGTACCATACTCATGAATGGGGTGCATCACTAATGAACTTTGAACACTCATTGCACTGCGATAGCCACTATCAACACGCTCGACTTCACGGGCAATCAAACCATAGCAGACATAATTTAAGCCAGCACCACCATAAACTTCGGGAATAGTTGAACCGAGCATCCCCATCTGCCCAATTTCGTCCATAATTTCACGGTCAAAGACTTCATTACGATTGCCTTCTAATACACGGGGCATGAGCTTATTTTGGCAATAATCACGGGCAGCATCACGCACCATGCGCTCTTCTTCATCCAGTTGATCTTCTAGCAAAAAGGGATCATCCCATTGGAATGTTGGTTTAGCCATTTGTTCCTCATTATCTATATATGACGGACTATAAAAGTCTGCCTATCATACTGATTCAATGACACAAAATAAACGTCAAATTATAGAAGAGCCATCGAAAAATGGGTGAAGGGGGTATCAAAATAGCTGATAAGCCTAGATAAACTGCCTATGACATATAGATACAAAACTATTCAAGTTGCACAAATCAGATGCTATTTTACTCTGATTTTTCATTTTCATAATCACTAAAGACTTGGTCAAAGTTGTCATCAAATAATCGATTACGAAAAATAATCGCAACGGTTAACCCGACTAAAACCCGAAACCACTTATGAAAGAATCCTTGAATAATGGCGGCGGCAGTGGCGACAGGTAAGGTCATCAGAGGATTAATTGCGCCGATAATACCAACCATCATAACCGTATTCGATGCTTCGGCAACACCAGCCCCATTCGGAACAAAACTGACGGCAGCGACGGCAGATGTCACACCCAAAATGAAGGTCGTTTGCAAGAATAGCTCCCACGAAAACTCAAAGCCGAGTCCTAATAAGACAAACATAAACCCGATTGCGCTTGAGGTATAAACTCCGATGCCCACAAAGCTCATCGGAATGACATGCTTGAGCCTGAAGATTTCACGGATACTCTCGTAAAAAGTAACCAGTGGTTCATGTATTCGCTTAATTAATGGCAAGCGAGATGTTAAGTTTAAAAAGAAATAGGCTAGGGATTGTATCTGTATGACGATTAAGCCCAATATGATAAAGGCTGAAGAGGAGAAAATGATAAAACGGCTGATACCATCATAATCCCCTAAAAAGAGAGAATCCCCTGCTAGTAATAGCGTCAATGCCATCAAGGCAATCACAGCAATCCCATCAACAATCCGCTCTGCAATGACAACAGGCATCCCACTAGCAATCGGTATCCCTGTTTTGGCTTTGAGAAATACCGCTTTCAGTAGTTCGGCAGCTTTCCCTGGGCTAACCACCATCGTAAAGCCTGATATGTGAATGACCGCACTATCCAAGAGGCTGATTTTGCCCTTTGCGCCGATGACCTGAATCAGATAGTGCCATTCAATAAAGCGAAATAAAATCACGAACAACTGGGAAATCACAACAGGAATCACATACAGAATCGGGAAACTTTGAATTTGTCGCAAGACCCCTTCGCTATTGGTCAACTGCCCTTGATTATCCAGCAGAAGCAAGAGAACAATATAGACCCCTAAGATAATGATGAGTCCGAGGAAGATTTGATTGCGATACTTACGCCAGACGCTGGGTTTTGATGAGTCGGTTGTCATGGATTGCCTATGCTGTATGGATACATATAGCGGATTCTATCAACAGGAACGTATCAAAAATAGGGGCATATAGTAGGGTTGTGTTCAGCCATTTATTATGATGAAGCACTTCATACATCAATGTCATTTAGGGCTAAAAACTACTTATCGCGTAAAACTCTCTAGCGTGATTCATAGAACGATGGAACATAAGCCATCTATGAGAAAAGTATCAGTGATTCAAAAAATCTATGCTCATTTTAATATAGGTGTGGCATTGTTTAAGCTGGAAAAGCTACTATAATAGAACAAATGTCCCTAACTGACGATATGGATAAACATATATGAGACAGCAAGACAAAATTATTGTGCGTGGTGCGCGCGAACATAATCTAAAGAATATTGATGTTGAAATCCCACGCGACAAATTGGTTGTGATTACAGGATTATCAGGGTCTGGTAAATCCTCATTGGCGTTTGATACGATCTTTGCGGAAGGTCAACGGCGTTATGTCGAGAGCCTGAGTTCTTATGCACGGCAGTTCCTCGGCTTGATGGAAAAACCAGATGTTGACCAAATCGAAGGTTTAAGCCCTGCCGTATCCATCGACCAAAAGAGTGTCAGCCATAATCCACGTTCAACTGTTGGTACAGTCACAGAAATTTATGATTATCTGCGCCTACTCTATGCACGGGTTGGTATCCCCCACTGTCCAGAATGTGGCGAGCCTGTTTCGGCACAGAGCGCACAACAAATCGTTGACCAAGTGCTGTCGATGCCTGCCGATACACGGATTCAAGTGCTTGCGCCAATTATCCATCGCAAAAAAGGGAATCATACTAAAGTTCTTGAAGACATCGGTAAACAAGGTTTTGCACGGGTACGCGTTGACGGCGAAGTGCGTGATTTAGATACTGAAATTGAGCTAGACCGTTATGTGATTCATGATATTGAGATTGTGATTGACCGCTTGATTATCCGTCATTATGAGGATGAACAATCCGAAGATGCACAGGCTTTTGAGACACGTCTGACCGATGCCATTGAGACTGCCTTAGAACTGGGTGATGGTCTTATGATTATCCAAGATGTGACAGACCGTGACAGCTCAGTTGACCATCTATTTAGTGAAGACCTTGCTTGCCCCAATGGTCATGGGAGTGTTCCAGTACCGGAACCGCGTCTCTTTAGTTTCAATACCCCCAGTGGTGCATGTCAATCTTGTCAGGGGCTTGGCTTTAGCTTAGAAATTGACCCCGACATGGTTGTGCCGAATGCAGAGTTGAGCATTGCTGATGGGGCAATTGTGGCAAATGGCTGGAACTTGGATGATAAAGAGAGTTGGACATGGAATATGTTTTTATCGCTCTCGAAAGCCTATAAATTCACTCTCGATACACCGTGGAAACAGCTCACCACAAAACAAAAAGACATTATTTTGTACGGTGTCAAAGGCAAGAAAATCGAAGTCAATTATGTCAATAGCAACGGCTATGAACGGACATATAATACCCGTTTTGAAGGGGTTATCTCGAACCTCATGCGTCGTTTTGAGCAGACAGAATCGGATTATATTCGTAGCAAAATCCAAGATTATATGCGCGAAACCCCTTGCCGTAGTTGCAGTGGTCAACGCTTACGTAAAGAAGCCCTCGCCGTATTAATCAAAGACAAGACTATTCATGACATTACAACCCTACCCATTGATGAACTCAAACAGTGGGTAGACTCATTAGAAGGTGAAGATGCGATTCTGACGGCCCGTGAACAACAAATCGCCAAACAAATTTTGCGCGAACTCTTGTCTCGTGTCGGCTTCTTGAATAATGTTGGATTGGATTATTTGTCGCTATCCCGTACAGCCGCAACCTTAAGTGGTGGGGAATCACAACGGATTCGCCTTGCGACACAGGTCGGTAGCCAATTGACAGGTGTACTCTATGTATTGGATGAACCATCTATCGGTCTCCACCAACGAGATAATGGTCGCTTGATTCAGACACTGACAGGATTACGCGATATTGGGAACACCGTCCTCGTTGTTGAACATGATGAAGATACGATGCGTTCATCAGATTGGTTGATTGACCTCGGTCCAGGGGCTGGTGAGCATGGCGGGTATGTGATTGCAGCAGGAACACCTGAAGAAGTCCAACAAGTTGAGGAGAGCCTAACAGGAGCTTATTTAGCAGGACGCTTCAAGATTGAATTGCCCGAAATTCGTCGGCAAGGGACAGGCGAGTTTCTGACCATTAAGGGCGCAAGCGGAAATAACCTGAGGGGTATTGATGTAGACTTTCCACTCGGTAAACTCATTTGTGTGACTGGTGTGAGTGGTAGTGGTAAATCAACCCTTGTTGTGGAAACCCTCTATAAACGCCTAGCCCAACTCATCAATGGTAGCCGTGACCGTGCCAACGAACATGATGAAATCTTAGGTGTCGAGAAAATCGATAAAATCATTAACATCGACCAAAGCCCGATTGGACGTACCCCACGCAGTAACCCCGGAACATATACCAAGATGTTTGATGACATTCGTAATTTATTTGCAGAGATGCCAGAAAGCAAGATTCGTGGTTATAAGCCGGGGCGGTTTAGCTTTAATGTCAAAGGTGGGCGTTGTGAAAATTGCGAAGGACAGGGTCTCATCAAAATTGAGATGCAGTTCTTGCCTGATGTTTATGTTCAATGTGAGGTCTGTCGAGGCGCACGCTACAATCGCGAGACACTCCAAGTCCACTATAAAGGTAAATCTATCGCCGATGTCCTCAATATGACAGTCAGTGAAGCATTGGACTTCTTCGAGAATATCCCGAAAATCAAACGTAAACTCGATACTCTGTTTGCAGTTGGCTTAAGTTACATCCGCATCGGTCAACCTGCGACAACGTTAAGTGGTGGTGAAGCGCAACGGATTAAACTAAGCCGTGAATTATCCAAGCGCGCGACGGGTCAGACCTTGTACATATTAGACGAACCTTCTACAGGATTACACGCTGTTGATGTAGCAAAGCTGATTAATGTGATCCAAGAATTAGCCGACCAAGGCAATACCATTGTCGTGATTGAGCATAATCTGGACATCATCAAAGTCGCTGACCATATCATTGACCTCGGTCCAGAAGGGGGTGCTGGTGGTGGGATGATTATCGCAGAAGGTACACCCGAAGAGGTTGCTAGTGTTGAGGAAAGTTATACAGGATACTACCTCAAACCTTACCTTCAACTGCCCGAACCCATCTAAGTTTAAGCCTTCGCAAATAAGCGAATAGAGCAGGCAACATTTTTATAGTTACCAAAAGTAGTTAGATTAAGACTCTAGCTACTTTTTATTTGTATATTTTGTCACAATCAACTAAACAGCCCACTACGACAGATAGTTTAAGGTTTAACTGTATATATTGCACAATTAAAGATGAGCATAAGTATACAATTTATACAAAAACAACTTTCATAATTGAGAATTTGTCATATACTGTAGCGGTATAGCCATAACGAATCATTAAAGGAGACTACCTAATGGTGGTTGCACTCAACCTGCAAACCGATGAGCAACACGGTCCGTACCAAACAGCTTTGGCACAATATGACCGTGCATCAAAATATGTCAACATCCGTGAAGACTTAATTGAATACATGCGTTACCCGCGTCGCGAATTCAGTGTGAACTTCCCAGTTCGTCGTGATGATGGCACAATAGAAATGTTTACTGGTTACCGTGTTCACCATAATACAGCACTCGGTCCATCCAAAGGTGGTTTACGGTATAGTTTGTCAGTCAATCCTGATGAAGTTCGTGCCTTAGCCATGTGGATGACATGGAAGTGTGCGCTGGTTAACCTCCCCTACGGCGGTGCAAAAGGGGGTGTTGTTGTTGACCCACGTCAACTGAGCATCGGTGAATTGGAAAGACTTACACGCCGTTATGCTTCTGAACTTGTCCCATTGATTAGTCCACATTCTGATATTCCAGCACCCGACATGGGTACAAATTCACAAGTGATGGCCTGGATTATGGATACCTATAGTATGACAATGGGTTATTCCGTACCAGCAATTGTGACAGGTAAACCACAGAATATTGGGGGTAGCGAAGGACGTACCCAAGCAACAGGGCGTGGTGTGATTATTTGTATGGAATCTGCGTTAGAACGTCATGGTATTACAAGCCCTGGTAATATGCGTGTGGTCATTCAAGGCTTTGGTAATGTAGGGTCAAACGCGGCACTCTATGCTCATCAACTCGGCTACACAGTTGTAGCAGTCAGTGATGTCAGTGGCGGTATCTATAATCCAAATGGTCTCGATATTCCTGATTTGATTGATTATACAGGCGCAAATAGTGGCACAATCGAAGGCTATCCACATGCGGACTTTGTAAGCAATAGTGAATTGCTTACACTCGATTGTGATATTCTCATTCCTGCCGCGATGGAGGGGCAAATCACCCGTGGTAACGCCCGCGACATTAAAGCCAAATTCATTATCGAAGGCGCGAATGGCCCAACTACCCCAGAAGCCGACGACATCCTCAATGACAGAGGTATTTACGTTGTACCTGATATTCTCGCAAATGCAGGGGGTGTCATTGTTTCCTACTTTGAATGGGTTCAAGATTTGCAAGCCTTCTTCTGGAATGAAGACCAAGTCTATGTTCAGCTAGAACGTATCTTGAAACGTGCTTACGACGAAACCTATCAGACATCACAAGACAATAACATTGATATGCGTACAGCGGCACAGGTAAAAGCAATCAAACGGGTGTCTGACGCAATTATTACACGCGGTGTCTATCCATAAACCTAAATTCAAATCATTAAACGAAAACAGGGCGTATGCAAGTTATAAGTGCGCCCTTGTTTTTTGTTCTATTCCATCACACCATTAAACGATATATGGCATGTGTGGAGTACGATTAATGAATGTTTTCAAGCGAATTAGTGGTTGGTTGGGTATCTCGCCACCCAAACGAAAAGAGTCAATTACAAAACTCCGTGATTTACTCGAATTGGGACGGCAAGCACGCTACAGTGAAAATTATGATAATGCGCTGGCAATATTTGAAAATGTAGCTGTACTAGCAGAAAGTCAGCAAGATTCCACATCACTCGCGATAGCACGGCTCAATATCGCAGATACACTCATCCATATGGAAGATTATGCCTCTGCTGAAGACTTGCTTATTGACCTTGAAGACGACCTCGAACAAAGACAACATTATACCCCGCTCGCCTATACCCTCTGTTTAACAGGTTATATGCACCAAAGTCAAGAAAATTGGGAATTAGCAAGAACCTATTATAACCGTGCGCTTGTAACAGCAGAGAAAATTAATGCTGAAGGCGCAATCGGTCGTGCTAAAGGACATTTATCCGATACCTATTTGCATGAAGGCAATGCAACTTACGCTGAATATCTATTGAAAGAAGCCCTACCCCTACTCGATAAAACGGATGATATCGAATTAACCAGTCACTTTATCGGACAATATGCACTGACCATGCTTGAGCTTGGACGGGAAACAGATGGAGACAGACTATTAGAAACTGCTTTAAGTCGAGCGCAACGTCTCAACTATATATCACAAGTTCGTCATTGGAATCATGTATTGGCGACACGCAAACACGAGAAAATGGACTACGCAGGGGCATTCCAACATTATCATGACTTTTTAAAACTCGCACCCGACCCATTACCCGTCAACGAGCTTTATGGATTGGCTCTCAGCAACTTAAGTGAGATTAGTCGTCGGCTAGGTCAACAAAGTGAATCTTTAGACTATGCTCAACAAGCCGAAAAAATACTCAGCCAACTCGAATCTGTATCATTATCCAGCCAAGCTTTATTGAGTATCGGTATTGCAATGCGTATCAATCAACGCTATGACGAAGCCATCAGCTATCTACAACGTGCCTTAGATGCTCCGCATGATGACGAGATGCAATCCACAATTCAATTAGAAATTGCCCAAACTCATGCCAGCGCAGGTCAGATTGAGAAGGCGCAGGAACACTACCAAACCCTGATTGACACCTTAGAAAAAACAAGTGAACAGACAGCAATCGCCCATACAGGCTTAGGTAATGTCTATCAGCAAGCAGGAAAACTCGAAAAAGCGATTCAAGAGTGGATGAAAGCCCATAAAATCTATGAGCGGCAGTCCATTCATGACCAAGCCGCCCGTCTTATCTGTGATATTGCTCAAGCGCGATATACACTCGGTGATGGAAAACGCGCACTGGTTGATTATGAGCGAGCCTTGATGTTACTCAATTCCGTCGATAGGCAAACGCGTGGGATTGTGTTGGCAAATGCAGCGATTGCCTATGCTGATAAAGGGGATGTACGGACAACAGAAGCCTTCTTTAGTGAAGCCATAGATATTGCTCATGAATTGGAGAATCCAACTGCCGAAGCAATGCGCCGCAATAATTATGCACTTTACTTAGTGGATATCGGGCAAGCTCAACGCGCTGTTATCTCAATCGAACATGCTCAGAAGTTACTCCAAAATGACGATAACCCACTCTATCAAGCCATCTTCATCGACCATCTAGGGTGCGCTTTATCCGCATTAGATAAACCTGATGAAGCCCTTATCAATCACTTATTAGCAAAGAAATTTTTTGATGACCTTACAGCATCAGATTGGGTGATTCTAAATAAACTCTATTTAACAGAGACTTATATTACACTCGGTGAAGTCGAAGATGCTGAATATTATTTACCTAACTATGAAGATAGCAATATTGATGTTGCTATTCAGTATCACCTCACCTCAGCCCGATTCTATCTTGCCCTCAAAAAATTAAATCAGGCACAGAATCATATTGAGCAAGCTGTGCAAAAAGCGCAACAAAGCTATCGTCAACGCCAACTTGCAAAAGCGTTGATACTACAAAGCCAAATTCAAGCGACAAGCGATGATAAAGACACTGCCAATATAACATGGCAATCAGCCGAAAAATTACTCAACATGTTGCAGATGCCAATCCCAAATCCGAATTGGTTGCATGTGCCATCAAGTGATTAGCCCATTGAGTACAATTATTTCAATAAATATTCAATCTCAGCGCGCACTTGGTCATCATGTTCACGATGATAGAGGTCGGTCAATAACTTGCTGGAGTCTAAGCCCATTGTATGCCACAACGCCCATGACGCATGACCCCGAACGATTGGGCTAGCATCATATAAAAGCTGAATCAAATATGGGATAGTTTGTGAATCCCCCCAATTTCCTGATGCAATACAAGCATTACGAACAATGCGCTCTCGTTTGGCGCGTTCTAAGGGTGTCCGACGGAATTTATCTTTGAATGACTGGTCATTCAGCATCAAAATATCAACCAACTTGGGCGCAATACGGTCTATATCAAATGGCAAAAACGCCACCTCATCTGTATCGGAAGCAAAGCGTTGGAAGGGGCAGACATCCTGACAAATATCACATCCAAAAATCCAATTCCCAAAATGTGGACGTAGGGCGCGGTCAATCCAGCCTTTATTCTCTATCGTATGGTAACTAATGCACTTCCGAGCATCTAAGACAAAGGGTTCTGTAAAGGCATCGGTTGGGCAAGCATTAAGGCATCGAGTACATGTTCCACACATATTTTCACGGTGGGCTTCGTCATAGTCATCAAATTCGAGTGAAGTGATAATCTCGCCAATAAAGAAATAGCTACCGCGTTTTGGATTAATCAACATCGTATTCTTACCGACAAACCCCATCCCTGCTTGTTGAGCATGACTCCGTTCCAAAATCGCCCCTGTATCAGCATAGACACGCTGATGTATCTCATCTTTTGTTTGCTCAGTAATCCACTCAGCAAACATATTCAGGCGTACATCTAATATGTTATGGTAATCTAATCCCCAAGCGTAGGATGCGATGCGCCCGCGTGAGGGATCATTTAAGGTTTCTTCATCTGTAAATTGGCTTCGATAATCAAGCCCAATTAGAATCAGTGATTTGGCGGATGGCATAATTTCCTGAAGGCGTTGACGGCGTTGTACACGGTCAGGTCGTGCGAGATACTCCATATTGCCGTGCATCCCCTTTTCAATCCAGCGCATATAGGCTGAAAGCGTGGGAGATGGTTGTGCAGGTGTCACACCACATAAATTAAAGCCAAGTTCTTGAGCTTTACGTTTGATATTTTTTACCGATATAGGCATAATAGCTTTCATATGATCAACAAATAAATCAATAAATAAGGCACATTTTACACAATTAAAATTATTATCACATAATATCAAGAGACTTACAAAACTTTGCACATTGTTTTATAGCCAATATTTCATACAAAAATGTAAGAAAAAAGAAATATAATCATTTGCGCGATAGCCATAGGTGGGTCTACTATTAGATAGTGTGTAAGATGAGTTGAATAGAATCATAATTACACTCACCGACGAAAAGCAATATATTTGACAGACGGCAACTCTGTTTTCCGAAAGATATGAGTAGAGCATGTCGCATAGAAAGAGGAGAAAATGGATAAATCAGAGTGGCAAGCGATTATTGATAGAGGTTATCAAATCGATGAGTCTGATAATATAGATGTACTAACAGAGGAATTATTAGGTTACTTGAGTTCACCAGATGCCGAGTTACGCGATACGATTGCATATAGTATCTTTGCTCGCTGGATTATCACCCATCAATATTATTCTGATAAGCAACAAATAAACTTGATTGAGCGTTTGATGCCGATGTTAAGTCATGAACTGGGTAATCATGATGATGATACCGTTTTCGGACGTTCCTATGCCGCCCTTGTCTTGTCATTACTAGCCTATCAGGAAGACCGTTCTAGCTATATGTACGACTCTTTAGCCCGAAATTTGCTTGATGAGGCACGGAATTATCTCATTGGTGAGCGGGATAGACGAGCTTATGTCGATGGTAAGGGCTGGGCAAATGCTTGCTCCAATACAGCAGATTTGCTCAAATTTATGGTACGCAACCCCATCATTGAAGCGAAAGATGCCCGCCTTATTATGGACACCGTCGCCGAAAAAGTCATTATGCAAAGCGATTATATCTATCATCATGATGAAGATGAACGTTTGGCACAGGTTGTATTAGCAGTCATGGACTTAGGTTTACTCACAACTTATGAACTTGAGGATTGGGTTAAGCATTTTCAGGATTGGAAGGCATCCCATACACTCGATGGAGACTATAATGTGACTGTCCACTCCACCTATCAAAATATCAAGAATTTCTTGCGGAGTGTCTACATTCAGATGCAATTGGTCGATTCCATCCCAATTGATGCCGCAGACTTTGAAACAACCTTGATCGCTATCATTGCTGAATTTTCACTCTAAAATTAGGATAAAACATGGATAAAGCGTTCTGGAAACAAATTGCAGATAATGACTATCAAGTTCCTGAGGGATATGACTTACTTGACCTAACAGGCGAATTACTGGGTTACTTGGGCAATACAGATAGTGAATTACGGGATGTGATTGCGTATCGCACACTATTCCAGTGGATTAATAAACTCAAAGTGTATGATGAGGGTGTTTTACGCAATATCCGCGATGCACTCATGGACAATCTGTTTGTGGACTTATATAGCCATAGCAGTGATGAAGCGGTGTTGTTACGCTCGTTTTCAGCTTTGGTCTTGAGCTTGATTGTCTATTATGATGCGAGTACCCCCTTCCTCGAACAAGATGAGTTTGATGAAATGGTAGAGGGTGTTCTACGCTACTTCGATGCAGAAACCGATTTGCGCGGTTATGATGCGGATTTAGGGTGGGTTCATGCACTGGCACATACAGCCGATTTGCTCAAATTTATGATACGCAACAAAAAGTCAGAAGACGAAAATCACGAATATATCCTACAGTCGATTATCAATAAGCTCATCACCCCTACCGAAGTTATCTTTGTATATGATGAAGATGAACGATTGGCTTTGACTGCTCTTGAAATCGTGCGTCGTGGTGAAGTCGAATTTGAGGCGATTGTCGCGATTATTCAACAACTCGAAGCATGGAAAAAACATAATGAAAGTGCTGAATTTGACCCTAAAATCTTCGCCGCACATCAAAATGTTAAGCACTTTTTACGCAGTTGGTATTTTCAAGTGAGTAAAATCGAAACTGATAAGTTACCAGAAGATTATCGTGACGGGTTGGCAGGCATATTAGAACGGGCGACACGTGAATATAATTTTTAGACATTAATCATAGAATATATAGCCTTTAGCATTTAACAGTGTCTCTCCTAAAGGCTATGTAATTAACCAGTAACAGTCAACCACCCCTCACCCAAAAGAGATACAGTCGCTGCGCCCCGCCCATCAACTTGGGCTTGTAAGTGTGTGTCAGGATTTGAAAGAACCGTTTCAACTTGTTCCCATTGAATCGTATTGAGTTGAACTTTAATCCGCTTGATAATGTGGTCAGTCTCGTCTTTCAGCGTCAAATAGACAAAGCGTTGTTGAACCGTTCCATGCGCGAATTGACCTGTAAAATTAGGTAGACCATTATCCAACTGTTTCACATTTAGCTCAAAATCAAACTGTAGCTGATTATCAGAAATCCGAATGCCCTCAATTAGGTTTCTATTTTTATCTTGCAAACCAAATAATCCGTCGGGTGGATGAATACAGATAATCGCAAGGCGTACAATTTGATTCGTCATCTAAACCACACCTGCAATCAACTCGGCGGCGCGTTCTACCCCACCCAGTGCAATCATGCTATCGGCAAATTGTTTGGCATTATCTTGCACCCACTTGGCATCCATAATCGCATGAACCCCTTCCCAGAGTTGACCCTGTCGCACATCATGAGCCGTCAAGTTGAGCCCTATTTTGGAATCGGCGACTCGGCGAGCTTGTATGCGTTGATCGGCGGCGTGTGGGACGACAATTTGAGGAACACCATGCACGACTGCGCTATGGGTTGTTCCCATACCCCCATGATGAATCATGATTTTGCTGCGGGGTAACACATGCTCATAAGGTGCCCATGTCAAAAGGCGTGTTCTGGGTGGTAATGCCCGTTTGAGTTCTGCTTTTTTCTCTGGCTCAATCGGATTCCAGCCAACTGTCACAATCGGTATCAACCCTTCGCGCGCAATCGCTTGGGCTGACCAACTATAAAATCCTAAATCACCTGTAAAGATTGTGCCTAATGTGACCAATCCGAGAGGTTTATCTTCTGGAATATCGAGTAACCATTGTGGCGGAGGTGATGATGGCAGAGTTGGCTTACCACCCACAAATTGGGTTTGAGGCAAGATTGTCCCCATATCTGCCATGTACCAATCAGGCGTGAAGTAGGTCACATGCAGATGTTCACTAACAATCGAGGGAGCTGTGCCTTTAGTAAAGTTCTTGCCTGTAATATCAAACTTTTCACAGAGTCGTTGAATACGTTGTTGGCTATCACTACTTAAATCACGCTGAATCGGGAATAAGATACTGGCATCTAATGTGCCTTGTGCAGGCCATCCACAGATAATCAAAGGGACATCTAGTTTTTCGGCTGCTAGTGCCGATGCGCTCAAAAATGGGTCGGACACAATAGCATCAGGTAGACCCATCTCATCTGCAACGTCGAGGATAGACTGAATCCCTTCTGCGACCAAATCTTCGCTCAGCCATGTATCAAGCGCACGGGTATACCGTAATTTGACGGCTTCCATTGGTGGAATCGTGCTTAAATCTGGCGGAGGTGGAGGTGGCCATAACCAACCTGTCTCACGTAGTGTATGAAAGGGAATGCCATTTTGAACCAGCGCACCTTCTAAAGAGGCTTCACTGAGCCATAGAATATTATGCCCTTGTGCTTGTAGAACTTTTGCTGTTTTTAAGAAACCGCCCCAATCGGTATGACTATATAAGGGGGCAGAGATAAACCAAAATTTTGCCATAATGCGCTTTTCTATGTGAAGCTGAACCGAGTCTAACGATCAGCCCATGCTTGACGTATTTTACGAATCCAATTATCAGAGAAAATAGCAGTAATATCTTTATCTGAATAGCCTCGTTGTTGCAACAAGGGTTTGAAATTTTGTAAGTCAACAATCGTATTTAGGTCATGGGGAGATTGCTCCCGTCCAAAGCCTCCATCCAAGTCAGAACCGAATCCAACATGTTGTGTATTGCCTGTCAATTGACAAATATGGTCGATGTGGTCAGCTACGGTTGCTAACGTAACATTTTCATTGGTCGTAACTTCTTTTATCCAGCCCTCTTGTAACATCCAACAATCAAAAGCAACACCAATAACTGCGTCCCGTTCAGTAATCGCTTGTATCTGTTTATCGCTAAATTGACGTTGATGGGGAACAAGTGAACGACAGTTATTATGGCTGGCAATGATGTGTCCATCAAAATTATCGAGCGCTTGCCAAAAGGCACGGTCAGACAGATGGGTAACATCCAAAATCATACCATATGCTTGCATTTGTTTGAGCAGTTCAAAGCCAATATCCGTCAACCCCTCTTCAACCCCTGTCCCACCAGCATACCGCCCCATTCCATAATGAGCAGGTCCGATTAAACGCACACCTGCATCCCACCAATCCCCTAGTTGTTCAGGGTCAAGGATGGCATCAGCACTTTCCATACTGATGATAAATCCAGTTTGCGCTTTTCCTGCCTCTAATTGTCCCAAGTGTGTATCCAATTGAGACAAATCCGTGATGATATTCACCAATCCACGATGTTCCAGTGCGCGATAATAGGCGAGATGTCCACGCGCCACCCCATAAGTTTGCATTGGAGAGCCGAAGTCCAAATGGTGAACCGATTGTCCAGTATTGCGCCCCATCAATGTTGCAAAGCAAAGATTGACCTGCCCTTCACACATTTCAGGTAGAGCTACCGTATTCAGTGCGCGACCTTTGCCCTCGATATTGGTTTCTTGAGTACGGATGGTGTACACACTTTGGGTAATGTCACGATTCCACTGGATCGCATTCCACGCTAAATCAAGATGGGCATCTACAATTAATTCTTGGGACAAAATAATACTCCTGTTTGTTTAAGGTTACAAAAACCGTTGAATAATTTTCCAATATGATACAGGAAATAAGCGCGTAATGAATGCAATTAACTTGGCATCGTTCCCAACTAAGATTCTATCTTGTCGTTTTTCAATTCCTGTGACAATAATTTCGCCCGCTTTTTCTGGAGGGAGTACAAGATATTTTGCTGAGATTTTTAGTTCTTCGTCAATTTGCTGTTGCGTAAGCCCCTCCCAATAGCGTGCATTTTTTGCAATGGATGTTGCAACGCCTCCGGGATGAACAACACTCACGCCAATCGTCGTATCCTGTAATTCATGGCGGAGTGCTTCTGTAAATCCTCGTACTGCAAATTTACTGGCAGAATACGGCACTTGACCAGCAGGCGCGATGATGCCATAAATGCTGGATACATTCACCAATCGGGCATCTGAGCTTTTACGTAACAGAGGTAAAAATGCACGGGTCATCATGACAACACCATGAAAGTTAATACTAAACAACCAGTTAAAATCGGCTTCGGTCACCTGTTCAAACCCACCACTTAGGGCAACCCCAGCATTATTGATTAATATATCCAGCGTCCCATAATCTGTGCTAATGTACTCAACCAATTCCATAATATTTTCTTTATCAGCGACATCGAGTTGATGACTAGCAACTTTCACCCCATAAGATTGAATGAGATTTTCAGTCTCGCGTAATCCATCCATATTGATATCGCATAAGATAAGATGACAGCCACGCTTAGCCAATGCAAGAGTGATACCACGCCCAATTCCGCTACCTGCCCCTGTGATTAGCGCAAGTTTATTGTGTAATATCATTCGGCTCATAGGATTACTCCTTATAGGTTCTTCTGTTTACGTGGCATAAATTCCATCGCCCCATCGTCCAGCGTACTAAAGCGTGTATTTATCATGTCCCTGATATAATTTTGATAGACGCGCCACGGTTTGCGTGAGCCTTGTTTCGGCAATTCATCTAAAGCGCGTGTAATATAACCTGAAGATAAAGGAATCAATGGGTCATCATCAATTTGTGTATCCCCCAAACGGGGTGTCACTTGAGCCATATTGTGTTTATCCATATGATTGAGCAAACGGCAAACATACTCTGCAATCAATTCAGCCTTCAGTGTCCATGATGCATTACTATAGCCGACAGAATTTGCAAAATTGGGAATATCACTCAGCATAAAGCCTTTATAGCTGACGGTGTCGCTTATCACAACATCCTTTCCATCAATCTTCATCAACATGCCACCGCCTAGCTGAACTTTGAGTCCTGTTGCTGTCACGATGATGTCGGCTGATAGCTTTTCGCCAGATTGCAGACAAATCCCATCTTCAACAAAGGTATCAATGTGGTCAGTGACAATTGCGACTTTCCCAGCATTGATTGCATGAAACAAATCAGAGTCGGGTATCAGGCACAAACGTTGATCCCACGGGTTATAGGATGGGCTGAGATGCTTATCAACATCAAAATCATCGGGTAGCTCTTCGCGTGCCATCTTGAGGATTTCATCTTTGGTTAACTCAGGTTTATGCTGGGCAATATTAAAGGAGTAAATTTGATACAAAATCGAGTTCCAGCGTGCCAGATGATGTGCGAGTTTAAGTGGAAATATCTTTTGTAATCGCTGAGCTAGCTTATCCTCTGATGGCATTGACACAATATACGTTGGCGAGCGTTGCAACATCGTAACCCGCTTTGCTTTTTCCGCCATTGCTGGGGCAAGCGTAACCGCCGTCGCACCACTACCAATAATAATAACTTCTTTATCAGTATAATCTAAACTATCATCCCAGTGTTGCGGGTGAATCACATCCCCTTGAAAGCGTTCGCGACCCTCAAATTCTGGCGTATAACCATTGTCATAATCATAATATCCACTACACATATACAAGAAGTTACATGTAAATATCTGTTTTTCTTCTCCGACTTGTACGTCCACTGTCCATAAAGCCGTTTCGCTCGACCAACTTGCATGAGTCACATAGTGATTAAAGCGAATGTGTTGTCTCATATCAAATTTATCTACGGTTTCATGAAGATATTGAAGAATCGTATGTCCTTCAGCGATTGATTTGCCATCCGTCCACGGGTTAAAGCTAAAGCCAAGTGTATACATATCCGAGTCTGAGCGAATCCCTGGGTAGCGAAATAAATCCCATGTGCCACCTATCGCATCACGCCCTTCAAGAATTGTATAGCTTTTATTTTGAGATTTCGTTTGTAAATAATAAGCAGCACAGATACCCGATATGCCTGCACCGACCACCAATACATCGACATGTTCAATTTTTGAAGTCACCTTGCCCCCTCTTTGTGAACTTATTTTCAGAAGATGTAAGTATGTGATACACAGTGTAGCGAATATCCTCCACATAATAAAATAGATGTCTGCGTTATTTGTGCAAATTCGCTATACTTTGTGCAAGATTGACTTTATAAAAAGGATTACATTATGAAAATTACTGATATTAATGTTTATTTGGCAAGTGAACGACGCACATTTTGTTTTGTTGTGGTGGATACTGATGAAGGTATTTACGGGCTGGGTGAAGCAGGGATTACGGGTCGGGAATTAGCGGTTAAAGGCGCAATCGAACATATGAAGCCATTGTTGATTGGGCAAGACCCCTTCCGCATAGAGCATATCTGGCAATTATTATTTCGCGGTGGCTTCTTCCCTGCTCAACGGATTCAAACCGCAGCAATTGCAGCAATTGATGTAGCCTTATGGGATATTAAAGGAAAGGCACTTAATGTTCCTGTATATGAACTCTTAGGTGGGCGCGTCCGCGATAAGGTCTTGACCTACAATCATAATGTCGGTGAGACTGTCGAAGAATTGGTTGATGTATGCCAGCAATCTGTCAGTGAGGGTTGGAAGGTTTTACGCTGGGGATTGGCACATCAAAAAAGCAATATCATTGAACCCCGTCGGGCGGTCTTGCGAGCGATTAAAGAATTTGAAGCAATCCGTATGGCAGTCGGTGATGATATCGAAATTGCAATTGATGTCCATACCCGCATCAATATGTCTGATGCTGTTTTGTTATGTCAAGAAGCTGAGCAATATCGCCCCTTCTTTATTGAAGACCCTCTCCGAGTCGAAAATAGTCAATCTTATCGTAGCTTACGTGAACGAACAACTGTCCCCATTGCCGCTGGTGAACAATACAGTTCAAAATGGGAGTTCCGTCAGGTGATTGAAGAAGATTTGATTGACTTTGCACGGATTGACTTGTGTATTTGTGGTGGCTTGACCGAATCCAAGAAAATCGCAGGGTGGTGCGAGACACATTATATCGATCTTGCTGTCCATAATCCCATCGGTCCTGTCGCTACATCAGCATTCTTGCACCTGAGTCTATCAACACCTAATTTCGCAGTTCAAGAGTTGCCACGCCTTCCAAACGAAAGTATGCCCGAAGTCGTCTTGAATCAACCTGTTTGGGAAGATGGTTATTTGTTACCACCGACTGCTCCTGGGCTAGGTATCGAATTTGACCGCGAAGCCATCAAGAAATATCCTTTTGAGGTCATCGGTCTACCTAAATTAACGCGCGAAGATGGCTCATTTACCAACTGGTAACTTATTGATGCAACCCTAATTTACGACATAAACGTGCTAACTCCTCTTGTTCATCTGGGGTTAGCACAGCCATATCATCCACAATGACATCGACATGTTTCGGGAAATAATCTGCAATTAGAGCATATCCTGATTTTGTCAGTGTCACCTCCATATAACGATTATCCGCTTCAGAGCGTTTTCTTTGTATCAATCCGCGTTTTTCCATTCCCTTGAGGACCGATGTCATGTTACCTGTACTTTTAAGTAGCTTTTCCGCAAGATCACGTTGGGACATCTCCCCTAAATGATACAGGGCTTCTAAAACACCAAATTGCGTGACCGTTAATTTCAAATCGGCTAATAACTGTGTTGTACGCGACAAGCTGGTTTCGGCAGCGCGTTGTAGTTTGATATAGGTATTGAGTGCCCTACGTTCAGCTTCATTACCCGTATATTTTGTACCCATCTTATATCCCCTTGTTTATCATTGAATCTAATGGGAATCTTATATTTTTTAAATTGACATTTATAATAATACCATGTTTAATAGTTTTATATCAAACTATTCGATATTTAATTATTAAATTCGATATATCATACTCAGTCTTTATTTTATTACCTGTGAAACTATTCATCAATTTAGGAGCAACCCAAATGAACTTACATGGCATTCATCATGTAACAGCAATATCAAGCAAAATTGGTAACAATGCAGATTTCTATACACGTGTGTTAGGCTTGCGCCTTGTGAAAAAATCAGTAAACCAAGATGATACCAGTGCTTATCATCTATTTTATGCCGACAAAGTAGGCAGCCCCGGCACAGATATGACCTTCTTTGATTGGCCAGCGCCACCAGAAAGACGGGGAACAGATAGTATTGTCAACACAGCGTTCCGCGTTAAAGGTGAAGATAGCCTACAGTATTGGGTAGAGCGACTCGAAGCAGAAGGCATTACACATCATGGGATTGAAACATTTGATGACCGTAAAATCCTACGGTTTGAGGATGCCGAAGGTCAACGCCTCACTTTAGTTGATGATGGCGATGCCAATTATTCTGGCGAAATCTGGGATGGTACAGATGTACCAGAAGAGTTTGCCTTGCGTGGTTTCTATTCCATCACCCTATCTATTCCACAGCTTGATTGGATTGAGCCGATTTTGACACAGGTTCTTTTATTTGAAGAATCCCGTCGGGTCGCACATCCAGATGGCAGTGAAATCATTATCTACAGTATGGATGGTGGCGGTGCTGGAAACGAAGTATGGGTCGTGGTTGAACCGAATAAACCGGGGGCAAGACAAGGTGCTGGTGCTGTCCATCATGTTGCCTTCCGCGTCACAGACTTTGATGAGCAAAAAGACTGGAATAACCGTATCAATAGCTCAGGATTACGCACATCGGGGTTTGTCGATCGCTTCTACTTTAAGTCCATCTACTTCCGCATCTCGAATGGTATTTTATTTGAGATTGCAACAGATGGACCAGGGTTTGATGCCGATGAAGATATGGCAACCCTTGGCGAGAAGTTAGCTTTACCACCTTTCTTGGAATCACGCCGTGAGCAAATTGAAGCGAAACTTAAGCCAATCACCCCAACACAAGCATAAATAATCACATTGGCAGGATACACTCTCTGCCATTTCTATTCTTTTTATTGAAGGAAACATCTATGTCAACACAAATTCACGAAACACAAGCTCTCTTAACACATGGCGCAAATTTAGAAGATGCCTCAAAAGCTGTTATTCTTTTGCATGGGCGTGGCGCAACGGCTAATGACATTATGAAAACAGCTAACGTTTTACCACAGGGTGATATTATCTATTTCGCTCCCCAAGCCGCTGGTAATGTCTGGTATCCAAATTCAGGATTTGGTCCATTAGCAGCGAACGAGCCTTATTTATCCTCAGCGATGCAGACGATTACAAACTTGATTAATCAAGTCGTTGACGCTGGCATATCTTTAAATCATATTTACCTTGGTGGGTTTTCGCAGGGGGCTTGCCTTATGTCAGAATATGTCGCTCAACATCCTCAAAACTATGGTGGATTATTTGTCTTAAGTGGTGCAATTATGGGTGCTATAGACAGACAGCATAACTTCACAGGCTCATTAGATAACTTACCTGTGTTTATTGGCGGAGTCGATAATGATTCTTGGGTCAAACCACCCCAATTTGAACTCACGCGTGATGTATTCACAAAATTGGGCGCAACTGTAACACTCCAAATCTTAAAAGGTAGTGAGCATACGATTCGGAAATCTGAAATCGAATATGTCAGTCAAATGATTTTAGCCTAACGTTAAATCACAGCTACCATAGGCGCACAATATCACTATGTGCAAAGATGTGACCGACTGTCAATTTTAAGGTCGGATTGTTATACAGTTGTGGGGGGACACTAATGTCTGCAAGATAGAGTTCGCCAACATTCTCTTTCACACCCTCAGCCCGTAAGCCTTCCTTTGGTAATGCCAAGGTCATTGTCGCTCTTGCCCGTATTGCAGGATCAAAGACAGTACCTGTTGTTGTATCAATACCAGAGGGAGTGTCTAACGATAAAATCGGTGCATCAACTTTATTTGCCCAGCGTATCATAACTGCGGTAGTCTGACGTGGCGCGCCTTTCAAACTATATCCAATCACACCATCAATAATGAGGTCTGGGGTTACTACATTTGATAAGGTATCACTCTGCCCTATTGTAATATCCATTCGCCTGAGAATATCTAATTGATGAGCAGGAATTTCTGTGAAACCCACATCTGGCTTGCTAATTATCACGCTGACAGTTGCTCCATAATTATGTAGTCGTCGTGCAGAAACTAACGCACCGCCACCATTGCCACCTGTCCCAGCCAGCACAACCACTTGTTTACCGACGGCATTCCCTCCAAAAAAGCGGTTGCGAGCTAAATGTGCTAAATTACGCCCTGCATTTTCCATCATCTGAATAAGTTCAATTTTATAATCATCTATCATCGCGCGGTCAACTTCACGCATTTGGTCAGTGGTCAAATAGGGGATATTATCATTTAAAATCGGATACGCTTCCATTTTTACCGCTTTCATCTCAATATTTCTCAAAATACACCCGAACCCTAAAGAAAAATAACCCATATGGGTGTCTCGGGTGTTCATCATTTTTGTTACGCTTATCAAAGATAAGCACAGACCTATACTCTAATCCTTATATATTATGTATTTGCATCGCTACCCAACATTGATTTGGTTTAAGACCAAAGGACAAGCAAATGTTAGATAACAAAAAAATTCTAATTGTTGACGATAACAAAATGAATCGCCTGATTTATCAAATTAACTTGGAAAAAGTCGACGCAATTGTCCAATTTGTTGCGCGGTCACGTCATGCGATTTCACAATTAAATTCCGCAGATTGGGACATGGTTATCCTTGACCTCGAATTGATTGGTGCGGATACAGGTTTTGATATATTTGAACATCTACGCTCTTTACCTGATTGGAATGGTGTTCCCATTATCGGTGTATCATCCAGTAATATATCTATGATTATGCCGAAGGTACAACAATTTGGGTTTGAAGGCTTTATTGCAAAACCGATTAGCAGTCGCTTATTCATCAAACAGATACAGGCGGTGTTAGACGGTCATGCCGTTTGGAATACAATGGATTTCGTAGCCTATTAATCACCTGCCTTTGTCCTATCTTTTGGTGTAATAACAACTTGAAAAAACCTCAGCAGTGTGTGAGAAAAGCTCGCATAGTGTTGTTTTTTATCTGACTTTCACGTTACCATACTGTCATTAATGGTTCGAGAAACAAGGATTCCTCATGTCTGATAAACCCGAAAACACAATCACAACAGACCACATCGCCTCTGCTGAACAACTCATCGGTTTGAGCTTCACCCCTGAAGAACGCGCCCAAATGTTAGAGACCATCAACGGACGACTAGCAGAATATCAAGCGATACGCTCAACCCCAATTGATAATACAGTCCCGATGTCACTTTTGTTTCATGTCAAACCAAGCGACCCGAATCCGGCTGATGTTCCACGCAGCTACCCGATTAGCGCACAAGCCCCTGTCACACGTCCAGATAATCTTGAAGATGTTGCATTTTATACAGTCACACAATTAGCTGAACTAATTCGCACACGCCAAGTCACATCCTTAGAACTCACGGAGATGTATCTAGCGCGTCTCAAGAAATATAACGAGGTGCTAGAATGCGTCGTCACGTTTACAGACGAATTGGCGATTGCTCAAGCCAAACGAGCAGATGATGAAATTTCGCGTGGATACTATCGCGGTCCACTACATGGCATCCCGTGGGGTGCAAAAGACTTGCTCGCAACCGAAGGCTATAAAACAACATGGGGCGCAATGCCTTATAAAGACCAGCAGATTGATATGAATGCAACCGTTGTCCAACGTTTAGAAGACGCTGGCGCAGTCCTGATTGCGAAATTGACATTAGGCGCACTCGCATATAACGATATTTGGTTTGGTGGGAAAACCAAAAACCCGTGGGATTTAAGCGAAGGTAGTAGTGGCTCATCAGCAGGACCAGGTTCGGCAACAGCAGCAGGATTGGTGGGCTTCTCGATTGGTACAGAAACGATGGGGTCAATTGTATCGCCATCGACACGCTGTGGAGTCACGGGGTTACGTCCGACATTTGGGCGTGTGAGCCGACATGGGGCAATGGCACTCAGTTGGAGCATGGATAAAATTGGTCCGATGTGCCGTAGCGTCGAAGATTGCGCTTTGGTCTTTAGTGCAATTTACGGTCCTGATGGACAAGATATGACAGTTACACCCGAGCCGTTTTCATGGAATCCTGCATTGAACCCACGCACATTACGAGTTGGCTATATTCCAAGCGCATTTGAAGCCGCCGAAGCTGATGAAAGCGATTCCGATAAACCATTACAAGCATTGGACGAACTCGAAACAGCCAATCGGGTGAATAGCATGGCAGTCTTGGATGTCATGCGCGATCAAGGCTTTGAGCTGATTCCAATTGACTTACCGAAAACCGATATGAATGCCCTATTCGTGATTTTGTTGGCGGAAGGGGCAGCGGCATTTGATGAAATCACACGCGATAATCGCGATGATACGATGCAGTGGCAAGATGATGAGGCATGGCCCAATACATTCCGTGCAGCCCGTTTTATCACAGCCGTCGAATATATCAATGCAGGGCGTATACGGACACAACTGATGCACGATATGGCGCGTGTGATGCAAGAAGTCGATGTGTTTATTGTACCGAGCTTTGGTGGGAATGCCCTACAAATTACCAATTATACAGGGCATCCGACTGTGGTTGTCCCAAATGGCTTCACAGCTAAACAGACCCCAACCAGCATTTCATTTATCGGTGGACTATATCAAGAAGTCGAAACACTCGCCGTCGCCAAAGCCTATCAAGATGCAACCAATTGGCATTTGCAATATCCTGATGTGTCTTTAGATTAAGGAAAGAACCTATAATGTCAGATAATGTAAACAAGTTAGCCAGTTATTGTCAAGAGACTTTAGATTTAGCCAAAGCTGTAACCCCCGATGATTATGGATACAACAATCTCATTTTATGTATCATCGATGCGATCTTTTCGATGGGTGTCCGTTATAGTTCAACACGCAAAACTGTTCAGCGGTTTATCGATTATTTTGATATACAAAAAGATTTATCCATCGGCGATTTCATCGGTTTATATCAAAAACACTCGCTTGAGTTTATGGCGCAGACTGTATATCAGAACAGGCAACGTACCTCTCCTAAAAGTGGAATTCTAAAGGCAGAGGCAGTTTTAGAAATTGCAAAGGTACTCCAAAAACACGATGTTGAGCATCTATCTGATATAAATAAAGTTATCAATAATCCAGACTTTGAAGCCGCCTATAAAGCTGTGCGCGGTCAAAACAGCGGCATTTCACTCCGTTATTTTTATATGTTGACAGGTGACGAGACACAAATCAAACCTGATCGAATGATTATGCATTACATTCATAGTGCTTTAAATCATACTGTAACAATTGATGAAGCCCATACATTATTAGCTGAAACCTGTGAGCTACTCAAAGTCGATTTTCCGCATTTAACACCCCGTAGCTTAGATAGTGCAATTTGGAATTATCAACGCTCACGGAAGTAAGGATTGGTAAAATAGGGGCATAATTTACATACTCATCCACAGAACATGTGTTCCAAAAATGACGATCGTTATATTGCATGAGCCAAATTATGGAGAAAATATTTGCTGGAATCAGCTTACATGAACGCTAGGCTGAACAAACTAGCCCAATAATCGAACTTATGAAATATATCCTCTCAGCATCTGTTGTCATTAGTCTAAGAACACAACAGATGTAAAACATATTTCTTGTCAATCAAGGGTATCAAGCATACAATAGCTCTATATATCAGAATTCATTCCGCACAAAAAGGACTGACAGACTTATGAGTATTGCTGTCGTACCCGTCGCAGGGCTA
>CAYGTY010000027.1:40314-48956 GCA_964352825.1 uncultured Anaerolineaceae bacterium | reverse complement strand
TCGAGTGGTTTAACATCATCAGTGACAGGAATATCGAATGTTTCTTGTCCTGTTAGACCGAGTGATGCGTAATTTTCACCATCTGCAAATGTAAGTGGGAGAATGCCCATCATCACAAGGTTACTGCGGTGAATACGTTCAATACTTTCCGCAATGACGGCTTTCACACCGAGCAAGAGCGTGCCTTTTGCTGCCCAGTCACGGGATGACCCCATACCGTAGTCGCTACCAGCAATAACGATCAATGGTGTGCCATCATCTTTGTATTTTAATGAGGCATCATAAATGCTCATTTCTTCCATTGTTGGAAGATAGTAAGTTACGCCACCTTCACTACCGGGGACAAGCAAGTTCCGTAGACGGACATTCGCAAACGTACCGCGTGTCATCACACGATCATTCCCACGACGTGAGCCGAAGCTATTGAAGTATTGGGGTGCAACATCTTTTTCTTGTAGGAATTTCCCAGCAGGACCATTGATTGCAATTGCACCAGCAGGTGAGATGTGATCTGTCGTGACAGAATCCCCACCTTTGACCAAGACGCGTGCGCCCTCGATTGATTCAATTGGCGGAGCATCTTTTGGTAGGTCAACGAAGAATGGCGGTTCTTGAATATAGGTGCTGGCATCATCCCATTGATAGACGGGTTCGTCGGTGCTTGGGATTTCGTTCCATTGTGGATTCCCTTGATACACATTACCGTATTGTTCGGTATACATGCTCGCATCAAGGCTGTTTTGGAGGGTATCCATGATTTCTTGTTGTGATGGCCATACGTCACGCAGATAAACATCGTTGCCATCTTTGTCTTGACCGATTGGGTCATTATTGATGTCAATATCAACTGTACCTGCAAGCGCATAAGCAACAACCAATGGGGGTGATGCTAAGAAGTTTGCACGCACATCAGGACCAATACGACCACCAAAGTTACGATTACCACTCAAGACAGATGCCGCTACCAAATCGCCTTCATGGATTGCGTCAACAACAGCTTGTGGTAGAGGACCACTGTTACCGATACAGGTTGTACACCCATAACCGACAGTGTGGAATCCGAGTGCTTCTAGATGGGGTGTTAATCCTGCTTTATCAAGATATTCAGTGACAACTTTTGACCCCGGTGCAAGACTTGTTTTGACATAAGCCTGACTGCTTAAACCGAGTTCATTGGCTTTCTTTGCGAGTAGACCTGCTGCAATCATAACCGACGGATTACTGGTGTTTGTACAAGATGTAATCGCTGCAATTACAACCGCTCCATGTGTAAGCTCTGCACTATCACCATTGCTTTTGTATGCACCTGTTGCATCGAGTTGGTCTTCTGCTAATTCAAATCCTTGTGGTCCGAGTGGCGCGGTCAACACTTTATTGAATGTTGCTTGCAATTCACTGACTAAGATTCGGTCTTGTGGACGAAGCGGACCTGCGACACTAGGTTGGACAGTGCTGAGGTCAAGCTCAAGGTTGTCGTTGTATTCTGGGTCTGGCATATCATCAAGGCGGAACATCCCTTGTTCTTTAGCGTAACGTTCGACAAGGGTGACCTGTGCTTCATCACGCCCTGTACGACGTAAGTAACTCAAGACTTCATCATCTATAGGGAAGAAACCCATTGTCGCACCATATTCAGGTGCCATATTTGCAATAGTTGCGCGGTCTGGTAGGGACATATTGTTCAGCCCAGGACCATAGAATTCAACAAATTTGCCAACCACACCTTTTTTACGGAGCATCTGTGTAACAATTAACACGAGGTCGGTTGCTGTTGCGCCTTCTGGTAATTGTCCGACCAGTTTAAACCCTACAACTTCTGGCATGAGCATATAAATGGGTTGACCCAGCATCGCTGCTTCGGCTTCGATACCACCAACACCCCAACCAAGAATACCAAGACCATTAATCATGGTGGTGTGGCTATCTGTACCAACGAGGGAGTCAGGAAGTGCAACTTGCCCCTCACCATTTGGATCATCGTATAACTGGACGACCTTGCCCAGATATTCAAGATTTACTTGATGAACAATACCTGTTGCAGGTGGAACAACTTTGAAGCGCTCAAATGCTTTTTGTCCCCAATGCAAGAATTCATAACGTTCACGGTTACGGACAAATTCCATTTCTGCATTGCGTAAAATCGCATCTGATGAGCCAAATACATCAACTTGTACGGAGTGGTCAATCACAAGGTCAACTGGGACTTGTGGGTTAATCTTTTGTGGGTCACCACCCAAACGTGCCATTGCACTACGAAGTGCCGCAAGGTCAACGAGAGATGGGACACCTGTAAAATCTTGTAGAATAACACGAGCAGGGCTGAATGGAATTTCAACTGGGTTTGGGTTGTTTGCATCCCAGTTTGCTAGGTTATGTACTGCTTCTTCAGTAAAGTGATGCCCATCTTGGTTGCGGAGGGCATTTTCGAGAAGTACCTTAATGCTGAAGGGTAGTTTGTCAATGTGACCGATACCTTGTTCAGCTAGCTTGCTCAAGCGGTAGATGACAGCTTCGCCATTGCCTGTGTCAAATGTGCCGCGTGCGCCAAAATTGTCGCTCATAGGCTTGTCCTTTGTAATATAGTGGGAATTGTGTATTACACAACCCAACTGCGAATAGTAGATTGAGTTAAGCGGTATCTTATGTGACGTTAAATTTATTCTTATATTTTACCAAAAGGTCGGATAAATTGTTAAGGTGTATTGGTAAACCTTGTTATGATTCTTAACTGATACTTGAAAACAATCTAATCTGCTTTGATATGCCTATAAAAATCGGTTATGATACGCACTAGAATTAAATTTACTTCTTTAATCAATAGAAAGGTATTTGTATGATTAAAAAATCTATAAATCTATTATTCATTTTGTCGTTGTTTGTTGTTCTCAGTGTACCCATTTTTGCACAAGACGATGCACCTGTTCTTGAGCCTCTTGACCCACCTGAACAAGTAACTGTTGCATATGTTCCAATCATGAAGTTTGCGACAATGTATGTCGCTGCTGAACGTGGTATTTTTGAAAAGTACGGTTTAGATGTTCAAATTGAACGTGTTAGCTCTGGTACAGAGGCAATCGCTTTCTTAACCGAAGGTCAAATTGATGTTGGTGGTATTGCGATTGTAACCTCACTTTGGAATGCTTGGAACGACGGCTTAGATATTCGTATTATCGCACCGGGTGGACTTGAACCACTTGAAAATAGCCCGACTAAATTCCTTGTTCGCGAAGATTTGATTGCTGATGGAACGGTTACTTCAGTTGCTGATTTATCTGGAATGACCGTTGGTGTTGCAGGTGGACCGGGTAGTGGTGGCGAATACCTCTTGGCGAAAGCACTCGAACAGGGTGAACTCACAATTTTTGATGTTGAGATGATCAATGTTGGTAATGCTGATATGCCAGCGGCTTTTGAAAACGATGCGATTGCAGCAGCAATGGTTGGCTCACCATTTGCTGATCAAATTATTGAAGCAGGTACTGCTGTTGCTCTTGTAGAAGATTTAACACCAGGCTTGATGACAGTTGCATTTGTCGGCTCTGGTAATTTTGTGACAGAACGTCCTGAAGTGGCTCAACGTTTTGCTCTCGCATTGATGGAAGCATCTCGCTTAATGCAAGGCGATGATTATCTTGCAGAAGAAAACTTGAATGCTTATCTAACATATACAAACTCCACCGAAGAAGCCTTAAGAAGTGGTGTCCCTGTTGTCTATGATCCCAATCAGGTTATTCCTTTAGATGGGTTGGGTGATGTTGAAAGTACCCATCGCGAAAATGGACGTACTGAATATGAAGAACCTATTGATCTCGAAAATGTTACCGATACCAGCTTCACAGATATGGCACTCGAACTATTGGGTGAAGTTGAAATGATGATGGACGATATGGAAGAACCAATGGCAACCGAAGAAGCTAGCGGTTAATTCTACTATTTGCAATACATTTGATATGCTTGGGGTGAGTCTTGTTACTCACCCTAATTTATTTAGCCTAGAGATGATATTTAATGAGTAAAAAGATTATTGCACGCAATGTACTCAAACAGTTTCCATCAACGAATGGTATGGTGACAGCATTACATGACTTTTCACTTGAAGTTGACGATGGTGAATTTGTATGTATTGTTGGTCCCTCAGGTTGTGGAAAATCTACTTTTTTACGTATATTAGCAGGGTTGATGCCACATACATCAGGTCATGTTGAAATTATTCCCAGTAGTGATGTTGAGCGACCTCTCAATAATGTGGTATTTCAAGAATATGCGATTTTCCCGTGGAAAACTGTGATTGATAATGTTGCCTTTGGTTTGCAGATGCGCGGATACTCTAAAAAAGAACGCTATTCGATTGCGATGGATTGGTTAGAACGTGTTGGGTTACGTAAATTTGCAAACTATTATCCATCTCAGATTTCAGGTGGGATGAAGCAAAGAGTCTCCATTGCTCGTGCTTTAGCAAACGACCCTGAAATATTATTGATGGATGAGCCATTGGGCGCATTAGATGCGCAAACACGGGCTATCTTACAAGAAGAGCTAGTGCGTATTTGGGAAGAAAACCAAAAGACGGTTGTGTATATCACACACAGCATTGATGAAGCTATCTTGTTAGGAAGCCGTGTGGTTATTATGACATCTCAACCTGGGACAATTAAACAAGAATTTACGATTGATTTACCGCGTCCACGCACCATCGAAACGACATCTTTACCTCAATTTGCGGAACTTAAAGGGCATATTTGGCGTACATTACGTGACGAAGTTGTGAAAGCTATGGAAAGTCAAAATGAATCAACAAGCTAATGAAAACCGATCTCTAATTTTTGTAATTTTAATTTTATGCGCGGTCAATATTTTATTTCTAATAGGTCGTTTATGGCAAGGATGGTGGTTGGTATCCCTTGTTGATTTTGTATTAATTGTGGTAGTTGCCAGCCATATTAGCCGTTATATTCCTATAAAACGACAAAAACTCTATGAACGAGTATTAGCAATTGGATTCCCGATTATGTTATTAATTTTTTGGGAATTATTAGTCGGAGCAGAGTTGTTAAGCGCCCGTTGGTTTCCTCCACCATCAAAGATTATAGAAGCGTTATGGGAATTGACAGTTGAATATGACAAATTCAATAAATCAAGTTTAATTGGTCGCCCATGGTTGATTCCACAAACATTCAATGAATCTGGGATAGAGGGGGTTCAGTCTCTATTTAATGAGAGCCATGTGTTTGCCACTTTAATGCGTGTATTTATTGGTTTCTTTCTAGGTGCGCTTCCTGGTGTGTTGATTGGCGTGATTATGGGTCTAAATAAAACGGTTCGTAATATGCTGGATACGACATTATCGGCTTTTCATGTGTTACCTAAAATTGCGATTTTCCCTATTATGATGTTGATTTTCCCAGACCCATTTGGCGAAGGCCCTAAAATTGCTGTAATTGCTATTTCTGCATTTTTTCTTGTTGTAATCAGCACCATGACAGGTGTCCGAGATGTTGATACGGTATATCTTCAAGCAGGTAAGAATTATGGTGCGAATCGAATACAGATGCTTTGGCATATTATCCTACCTGCAGCATTACCTGTTATATTCTCTGGACTACGATTGGCATTAGCAACTGCTTTAATTGTAATTGTTGCGGTTGAATTTGTGCGAGCCAAGCATGGGGTCGGGTTTGTCATTTTTTACAATTGGCAAGTTCTATCAACGGAGAAAATGTATGCAGGTTTAATTGTCGTTATGTTTTTGGGTGTGCTACTCACATATGGCTTACAGTGGCTAGAAAAGCGTATTATGCCATGGCGGCATACTTAAACAACTATAATATGCTTCAATAGATAAAAGTCTTGAATTTTGTAAAGTGTAAGGGGATTTTATGTCTGACCAAACACCTGAGAATAATCAACTGGATAAACGCGGGCAACACGCTGTCTATAGCATGATGCGTCAATTACAGGAACATATTCGGTCTAATATTCCTGCAATGATGGCGCAACGTGCGTTGACATCATTTACCTTAACGGAAGAAGAAACACCCCCAGAAGCCCGCGAGCAGATTCTTGTTGTTGTATATCCTCAAGACCCCTTTGTCGGTGAGCCAGAAGTACGTCGGATGAGTGTGAAGGATGTAAGTAGTGGGCTTGTCAATGGACGTGTACGCATTACTGATAGTCGCGGCATTGAAGCGATTCCTGATGAAAATGGCAATTATATGTTTTTACCTGGGACAGTTGAATTTGAGCAAGTCAATTCATTTTACTATACCACTTTTACATTGCGGATGTATGAACGCTATGCTCAACGTTCCATTCCGTGGTCCTTTCCTGCCTCGCGCATCAATATAGACCCTCATGCGGGAAGTTCTGCGAATGCTTATTATGATGAACAGAATCAAATGTTAGGATTCCAAACGTTTCGTCATAATGGAATCGAGCATAGTACTGCACAAAGCGCAGATATTGTGAGCCATGAAACTGCCCATGCCATACTTGATGGGGTACGAGATTTGTACAACGAATCATTTGGATTGGGAACGCGAGCATTTCATGAGAGCTTTGGGGATATAACAACTGTCTTGGTTGCATTACATGACGATTCACTGATTCGCCGTTTGCTTAAATGGACAGATGGCAACCTACGGATGACGACATTTGTATCTGAGGTTGCAGAACGCTTGGTGCAATTGGTTCAAGATGGTGATGATTATCTTGAGGAGCATACCTTTTATTTACGCAATGCTTTTAACCAATTCCGTGATGCGCCATTTGATGAGTTACCATTCTCAACAGATAATCCTACCGAACTCTGTCGTCAAGAGCATAATTACTCGCGTCTATTTTCGGGGGCTGTTTATGATATTTTAGTCGGTATCTATGAACAGATGAAAGAAGAAGGAATCCCTCAATACATTGCAATTTATAAGGCACGCGATATTGTCGGACGTTTAGTGATGACCGCAATTGAAGCTGGACCTGTTGGAGAATTATACTTTGCGGATATGGCGCGAGCGTTTTTGAGTGTTGATGGGGTCTTGTATAGTCGTAAAAATGTCCCTGTAATGAAACGGGTGTTTGCTGAACGTGCTATTTTGTCTGAGGCAGATTCTGATAAGCACTTGTCATATATTGATAACTTACCTGATGTAACGCTTCCTTCATCTATTAACTCATGGTTGGCATCAGCCCAATTCTTGGAAAATGAAATCTTGCCTGCACTTGGTTTGGAGATTGAAGGTAATTTAACACCCCTATCTACCCATCGCAATGGCGGTGGAAATGCATTTATGACTTACTTCTCATCACGATCTGTAAGATTACAAGGTACAGAATATGGTCAATTTTCTGGGACACAGGTTGATGTTATGGGCGGTTTGACTTTGATGTTCGATTCGAGTAACCGCTTGCGAAGTGTATGTTACCGACCTGTCACCGATGAAGATATTCGTCAGATTCGTATTTTAATTGGTGAGATGATTAAAGCTGGAACAATTGTCGATCATTTATTTATTTACACAGATGACATGCTCTACAAAGAAATGCCACAGGGTTTGTTTGTGCCAGATTCTTTGCCGGGTAAGTTGAAAGATAATGAATATAAACTTGTAAAATATCCTGTAATATTTGATGAAATCCCATCTAATCCGCTCGAATTTGATGAATATCTAACGCAATGGGGCGAAAATATGGATTCATGAAGAGTTATCCTTTTACATTTATATAGTGTAGAGTAGACTTTTCATATTTAGTAATCGTACTCATCAACAAAGGAAGAATAATATGGCAAAAAAGAGTCGCACACGTGAGGCAAGACAACGCCGTCAAAAAGAACAACAAAAAAATCAACAACGGGTTATCATCGCAGTTATTGTCGTGATTGCTGTTTTAGTTGGAGCATTGCTGTTTGTATCCAATCAACCTGCGGAAATATTTATCCCAGAAGGTCTAACCGAACACTATGACGGATTACAACGTAGTACATCTGTCGAAGGGTATCCAAGACTAGGTGATCCTGATGCGCCTGTTACAGTTGAAGAATATGCAAGTTTTTCCTGCCCCGGTTGCGAGGCTTTTCATAGTGCAAGTGTTGATGCCATTATTGACCGTGTACGTACTGGGCAAGTTTTATTTATATATGTACCCCTACAAACAGGATCAATTCTTAATGCCGAGGGTGCAGCCAAAGCAGGTTTATGTGCTGGGCAGCAAGGTCAATTTTGGGAAATGCACGATGTTCTCTTTGATTGGCATACACGATATGGTAATAATGCCTTTACTGGGCCACGTTTAACATCAGGCATTGGGGCATTAGGCATGAATACAGATTCCTTTAATAGCTGTTTCTTCTCCCAATCGATTTCCGATACACTAGCAAATGCTCAAGCTGAAGGTGTCTCAAGTACACCAACCATTGATGTGAATGGTGTAACCGTTGTATCCTCAGAGGGTGGGATTCCATCCACAGAAGAAGTTTTACAGGCGATTGATAATGCAACACCAAGTGATTGGTCACCGAATGCCATTGAGGAAAATGAAGACGTTACGGAAGATGAAGATACTGTTGAGCCTGAAGTCACAGCGGAAGCTGATGAGACAACAGAATCCGATGTTGATGTACAAAGTGCCGATGAAGCAACAGAATCGGA
>CAYGTY010000027.1:21692-40214 GCA_964352825.1 uncultured Anaerolineaceae bacterium | reverse complement strand
GATGAAGCAACAGAATCGGACGTTGATACGCAAACAGAGTCTGATTTAGACGAAGCTACAGAATCTGATACGACTGAACAAGGTAATGATGAAGCAACAGAATCTGATATGACTGAGCAAAGTAATGATGAATCTACCGAATCTGATGTTGATGCACAGAGTGGGGACGAACCTACCGAATCAGAAGGGGCAGTATTAGCAACAGACGAACCTACAGAATCGGATGCAGAAAATACAAGTGGTGATTAAGCTCAATTAGTGAATTGATTAAAGAAGAGCAGGCTGTTTATTAACCTGCTCTTCTTATTTGAGGACATTATTTTGCGAGCATAGGACCTAAGTTGCGTCCGCCAAGGATGTGCATGTGGATGTGAAAGACTTCTTGCCCTCCATCTTCATTGCAATTTACAATGAGTCGATATCCACTGTCGTCGATATTTTGTTCTTTTGCAATTTTTGCTGCTGTCAGCATCATACGCCCTAAAACGATTTCATCAGCTTCGGTGACATCGTTTGTTGTAGGAATTTCCTTTTTCGGGATGATGAGGATATGCACAGGTGCTTGGGGTGCAATATCTTTGAAAGCTAAGACCAAATCATCTTCGTAGACAATATCTGCTGGAATTTCTTTGGCGATAATTTTTGAGAAAATTGTACTCATCAGTAAAAATCCTTTATGTTATCCCAAGCGAGAAATTACATTACCATTCCGCCATCAACAACCAGTGTTTGCCCTGTAATATAGCTAGCTGATGGTGACGCAAGAAAACCAACCGCTTTTGCAATATCTTCAGGTTCTCCCATACGACCGAGTGGGATTGCACCGATGGCTGACTCTTTAATTTCGTCGGATAGGTCGGATGTCATTGCTGTTGCGATAAACCCAGGGGCTACTGCATTGACATTGATACCACGAACAGCGACTTCTTTTGCGAGCGATTTGGTTAACCCAATAATACCTGCTTTACTGGCTGCATAGTTTGTCTGACCACCATTTCCTGCAATACCAACAACACTGGTGATATTAATGATTGCGCCTGTGCGTTTACGCATCATTGTGCGAACCGCTGTTTTACAGCACAACCAAGTACTGCGTAGATTTGTATTGATGACACTATCAAAATCATCAGGTTTCATCATCATAATGACATTATCGCGGGTCATACCTGCATTGTTGACTAAAATATCAATTGTCCCATGATCTTTAATGATGGATTTAAACATTGCAGTGACTTGTTCTTCGTTACTAACATCCGCTTGCCATGTTTCAGCTTGTCCGCCATTGGCTTCAATCTCTGCAACAACTTCTCGAGCTGCATCACCACTACTATTAAAGTTGACGACGACGGTTGCGCCACGTCCTGCAAGCTCTAGACAGATAGCACGACCAATACCGCGACTACCTCCTGTTACAAGTGCAATTTTTCCTGTTAAATCTGACATATTAACTCCCTGAATTGGATTGAAATTTCTAGTTAATAAAACTATATCCTGTCAAATTAGTTACGGCTATGGTTGACCACCAACCCAACCAATGAAATCGACTTGACCTCTTAAATCAACCGTTAAATTATTTGCACCAAAACCGTTAAAATTAGCGTAGTATACGTCAATTCGTCCATCTACACTTGGGTTCACACCTGTGAAGGCAACAAATCCACTATCGGCAGAAAATTGTGGGTCACACATGCTGGGTGGGGGATTACCTGTTGCGATATTCGTATAATCGCCCTCTTTGACACGGATACCATATGGACATTGTCCCGAAGACCCTCCAATAGCGATACGTTCTCCATTGGGAGACCACGTTGCTGACATACTGAAGCGTGGAAAATCTAATTCATCATCCTGTCGAAGTAGTTCACCCTCTGAAGACATTAATACAATTTGATTCGATATATCAGCTACTTGAACAATAACGGATCGTCCATCTGGTGACCATGCTTCCGATAGGTAAGTTGAGGATTCACTTGCTCCTTGAAGCGTTACTTCGCGAGCCGTATTAGTTAATATATTGGCTTGCCAGATACGGCGTTGGGGGTTGAGCAAATCAAATTGGTCACCACTGGCAAACGCAATTAGTGAACGATTAATCCAGTAAGGTGATTCGGTCACCCAAGTGTCTGAAACTTGTGTGATAATGCCCGTCTCGACTTCATAGATGTAGACATGACCCCCTGTCGGAGGGGCTTGTGACAAGGCATCACAGGCATTTTCATCGCTCGGTATCCAACTTGGACAGACTGCGCGGTCAGAGACAAATGAGATATAACGACCATCAGGTGACCATTGGGGCCATAAATCATATGACCCGTGATTGGTAATATTGACCTGTGTTTCACCGTCACGTGCAAATAAAAAGATGTCAATGTCATAACCTGTTGTTACTGCCATCGCCATTTGGCTACCATCTGGTGACCAATGTGGCTCTATAAAGAATCCTCGTTGCACTAATGGATTATTGCCCGGCATAACACGCCCACTGAGACCTGATTCAAAATCAAGAATATATAAACCATTGCTACTACTCACATCATCAACTTTTACATAGGATAACGCGTTACCGATGGGTGATAAATAGATTTGTGAGCCTGTATTAGAGTCAATATCTATAATCGGAATACGAATTCCAGGGCTGACTGGCGAAACAAAATATAAAGTTTCAACCCCTGTATTGGGTTGTGCAGTTGCAATATTTGCAATGGTTTGCTGGTCATTGGCATTAATAAAAGCAATCATCGGGTTCGCAATACCATCTTTGACGTTATCTGGAATGGTAACAACATCCCAATTGTCGAACACGAAACCGACTTCTGGGTAAGGTGTGATGCTTGCCGTGCTGGTGATTGTGGGTGTCCATGTTGCTGTTGGTGTCTCGGTTGCTGTTGGTATGGTTGTTTGTGATGGCGTGGGTGTATGAGTCTCCGTTGGACTTGGTAAGGGGGTACTCGTCGATGTAGCTGTTGGGGCTATTGTTGCTGTCCATGTCGCTGTCGGAGTAGGTTGGGTTGCGGTACTACAAGCACTGACCAGTAAAACTGATAATAATAATGTGATAATACGTTGCATATGAACCTTATGTTTAATCGCCCAATCGAAGAGTAAGCATACCATGCTCTTGCATCCCTATCCACAGCAAAACCATGTGATTCACCTACGATTTATCAAGTTCAATAATCAGTGAATGTTGTGATTGTGTCTCATCAAAATAATCTACAACCAAACTATATGGCGTTGTTGCCGTTGGACAAACTGCTAGACTCGTTCTGTCTGTCACAATCTCTCCATTGAGTGTGAGTTGACGAATATTTTGAATATCCCAACGAAGTGTTGTACATTCTCCTTCTACGATTAAAAATTTATCCGCCCGAAAGAAAACAGCACTTGGGGTGTAGGTTTGGGCAGGTTCTGTGGGTTGAATCGAATTGAGGGGTACACGTAAGATGATACCCACTTGAATATTATTCGGGTTTTCAAGACAGTTCGCCGTCTGTAAATCTTCTACAGTCACATTTGCTTTTTGAGCAATGATAGTCAATGATTCGCCACTTTGGACTTCATAGCTATCTGTCCAATCAGTGGGTATTGGACAATCCAAAACTGGGGTTGCTGTCATGATGGGTGTTGCCGTTGGCTGTATGAGATTGACTTCACGCTTTAAATTCTGCAGGGGGAGTTGCACTAAGGTTGATAACTCGTAATTCTGGATTTTGCTGATTACATACTGGCTATCAATTATTGCACTTTGCCCTTCATGGAGTGTCATAACCGCCTGCGGGACGGCTATCACAGTTGTACCTTCTAACACAGCAATTTTTAGCTGACTGTCTATATTTTGCAGATAAGCAGTACCAATGATCGTCAGTTGTTTTTTTTCAGAACTTAACTGAATTTGCTCATTTAAGGGTGTTTGAATTAGGGTGTTGCCAGCTATGTCAATACAATTAACTTGTGTAGATGACTGCACAATAAACTGATTACAAAGTATAGGGGTTGGCTCAATTTTGGGTGTACTACAGCCAACCCAAGCTAGAGAGGCAATACATAAGTAGATGAAAAATCTAAGGTTTATCATCGGCATCTGGACGGATAAGAACATAATATGAACCGCGCTTCTGCCCCATTTTGTTCAGTATCTTTTTGTTGACCAAATCTACGAGGTCGCGGCGAATCGTTTCTGGGTGGACATCAGGGAACATTTTTTTGAGGTCACTATTGGTAATTCGACTATTTGATTTTTGATGTAAGTATATGATTGCTGACTCTTGTCTTGAATTAATAGCTTGACCGTTAAATGTACCGTTGAGTTCAATGACTGGTTCTTGTTTTTTAACAGTAATAGTCGGGTTGACTTGAGGTAGTTTAGCGGTCTTAGAGATTTGCTTCTGATTCGATAAAACAACCTTAAAACCACTGGGGTTATTGGTAAATTGGGGAGCAATATATTCTTGTGACTGCATGAGTTCGATGACACGGTCGACACCATATCCCAAACGCTCGATGAAACCCATATCAGACAAAACTTGGACAATAATTGGGTTACGAGAAAACCGCTCTTCTTTTAGGTTTTCAACGGTCATGGGTCCCGATAATGACCCCGGACTGTGAACCTCTAAATGGTCACTATACATATAAAGCCGTATATTATCACCTTGTATATTATAATCTCGATGGGCGACTGCATTAACAACTAACTCACGCACAGCTTCCATCGGATATTCATATCCTTCTTGGCGTTTCATCGTACCTTTTAATTGTACAGATTTACGCAGATGGTCTGCTAAAAATGTCTCTGCACGTCGAATCTGTTCGGGCAATGTACCTGTTATATCTTGGCGATTGAAGGTGTCTCCCATAACCTCACCAGCGAAGCGAACGGCTGTAATCTCGCTACCTCGAATATATTGTTGTGGGAGTTTCCCAAATAAAAGGATGCCTGCATGGGTTGGGACAAGAATACCTTGATATTTTGTTAAACAACCACGCTGATGCAGAATTTCCTGTGCCGTAAATTGACCCATACCTGTTAAGGTCTTGGTATAGTTTTCTGCTTTGACCCAATCGATATCATCCAGCGAACTCTGATAGGCGACTTCTGATTCATAACTGAAGTCAGCCCGTTCAAGCATCAGTTGTCGTAATTTGGTTGGAGAGATGGGGATGTTAGTGTCTTTATCTCGTTGAAGATAAGTACCTTGATATGCGTAGACATTGGGTAGACCTTTAGGCACTTCTACAAGAATACATGATTTTGAATCAACTGTGACAACCTGTGGTGTATTCATGAGAAGGATAGGGGTTATAGCTAATGCTGTTTCAATGATACGGTTGCAGACCTCTGTTGTGTTTGCAACATGTTGAACTTCACCCTGCGATACACCAATTAGGATTGTCCCGCCATTGCCATTTGCCATTGCGACAAGCGTATTGGTCACTTGATGATTAGAGACATCAGGTGTAAACAACACATTATTATCTGTATTACCGATTTCAATTAAAGTTTTGAGGTCTGTCTTACTCATTCGTCCTCGCCGTCGGATAAGTCATTTTCCTCTTGATTACGTTCCTCTGCATCAATGTCACGTTGTCGTTGTTCAGGTGGATCCAGTAATACTAAGTCTATCACCTCTTGCATATCTTCGACAAATTGAATGGTGATGTCTCGGAGTACAACCTTTGGAATATCAACAATATCTTTCTCGTTATCTTTGGATAGGATGATATTGAGAATGTTTTGTCGTCGCGCTGCCATCACTTTTTCTACAACACCGCCAACAGGTAAAACATGACCCCGTAAGGTTAATTCGCCAGTCATGGCAACATCGCTGCGGATTTTTTGCTCTGTAAATGCAGAAATAAGTGCTGTCGCTAGTGTAATCCCTGCGGATGGTCCATCTTTCGGTACAGCCCCCTCTGGTAAATGCACATGAATGTCATAATTTTCAAAATCATCAACATCCAAATCCATATCATTAGCCCGTGACCGCAAGTAGCTTAGTGCGATTTGTGCTGATTCTTGTAGAACTTCCCCTAATTGACCTGTGAGTGTTACGTTTCCTTTACCGGGGACAAGTGATACCTCGATAGTTTGTGTATCTCCACCCGCAGATGTCCAGACAAGTCCTGTTACGATACCGATTTTATCTTCTCGATTAATCCGTGTATCAATAACTTGTGGTGGCCCAAGATATTTTTCAATAATGGCGGGGCTAATGCGTTTAGGGTAACTGCGATTGGTTGCAACTTGTCTAGCAATTTTCCGACAGACTGTAGCGATTTCACGCTCAAGATTACGCACGCCACTTTCGTAAGTATAATGTCGGATAATATGTTCGAGTGCGCTTATTTGAAACTGAATCCCATAATCTGCTACACCATTGGCTTTAAGTTGTTTTGGGATGAGGAATTTACGTGCGATTTCGACTTTTTCTTCTTCGGTATAGCTCTTAAAGTCAATCACCTCAAGGCGGTCTTCAAGTGCTTCAGGAATGCTGTAGAGATCATTTGCGGTTGTGATGAACGTAACTTTTGATAAATCATAAGGCACTTCTAAATAATGATCGATAAATTCATCATTTTGTTCAGGGTCAAGTACTTCAAGTAGAGCTGATGCAGGGTCTCCACGGAAGTCAGCGCTCATTTTGTCAATTTCATCTAACATAAACACTGGATTGATTGTTTCTGCTCGTTGCATCTGTTGAATGATACGTCCCGGTAATGCCCCGATATAAGTACGTCGATGTCCCCGAATTTCAGCTTCGTCTCGCACACCACCAAGGCTTACACGTAGGAATTTTCGTCCGAGTGCTTCTGCAATACTTTGCCCGAGAGAGGTTTTACCAACACCCGGTGGGCCTACAAAACACAAGATAGGGCTTTTCATATCATCACTTGCGAGTTTACGCACAGCAATATGTTCGATAATACGGGCTTTTACTTTCTTTAATCCATAGTGCGCTTTATCGAGAATCTGCTCTGCTAATTCAATATCCAGATTTTCTTCTGTAACGGCTTCCCATGGGATTGTCAGCAACCAGTCAATATAAGTGTGAATAACCCCAGATTCAGGAGACATTGGTGGAATAACATTGAGGCGAGACAGTTCTTTCATTGCTTTATCATGGGCTTCGCGTGGCATCTTCGCAAGGCGAATCCGTTCCCCTACCTCTAGTAATTCTTGTTGGAAAATATCGAGTTCACCCAATTCTTGTTGAATGACTCGGAGTTGTTCGCGCAGGTACATCTCACGATGATTGGCTGCCATCTCATCTTGTAAGCGATGATGGACTTCCTCACGGATTTCACTCTCTTGTAAGTCTGTCGAGATGATTAATGCAAGTTGCTCCAAACGTTTTTCGGTATTGGCTTCTTCTAGTAAGTGCTGTAAATCGGCTGGATTGATGGGTAGGGCAGATGCGACGGTGTCACATATTTCGCTGGGATTACTCAAAGTCATAATAAACTCTAGGGCTTTATCAGGGATAGTCTCATGATATTGCATAGAGTGACTGAATAATTGTATAACTGCCGTAATCAAAGATTCAATCGTTTCGGACTGTACATCAATGTTCTCTAAGACTTGGATGGTTGCGACAGGGTATTCACCTGTTTCATCTATTTCTAGAATTTCAACACGCCGCTGCCCATGTGCCATAATAAAAGGGGCATCTTTGGGTGTATCAGCAGGTTGCTCTATTGTAATTTCTGTTCCAACTCGATTTAATGAATCTAATAACGTGTCGCCTAAGGATTGTTCTCGACGTTGAACCGCAACAATAGGTTGGTTTTGTTCGATTGCATGGTTTACTATAAACAGGTCTGAGGCATTGATAGGTATAACAGTGTAAATAGTTGGAAAGATAACCTGTTGGTCAATAATTAGTATGGGCAAGGTTATGGTGCTTTTGATGTCAATAGACCCGTTGTCATTAATTGCCAAGTGTGTATAGCCTTTAATTATATGATTTATCAAGATAGACCATAAAGTTTATCGTAGATTGACAGCAAATGTAAAGTATCGGGTCTTGTCGGTAAGAATGGACATCAGTAGACTTGTGTCGCTTTAGTTTAAATAGGAAATGATAATCCATGCGTATTCACAATGGTTTTGCTTTAATCGCAGTCTTCGTTGGTATTGGTATCATCTTTATTGTTGGTAGTCTTATTATCTCGCCACCCTTGCCCTTGATTGTCTCGGCAGGCTTTGACCGAGAGGTAATTACACCGAATGCTGACGGCGATAATGATATTGCTACATTTAGTTACGAATTATCGCGTACTGCTACGGTTAATATGACATTAACAGATGAGAATGGTCAAAGTTTCTCGTTTCGGGATGCTCAAGTACGGAGTGATGGTGAGTATGCAGTCTTATTCAGTGGTGTTGTGGATGGATTTGTCTTAGCAGATGAAGATATATTCGGAGATGTCGAACGTCGTTTAATGCCAAATGGGACATATACATGGCAACTGACCGCAACTGAAGAATCGGGCGACCCAATTACATCAACAGGAACTTTAATTGTCCAAGATGGAGATTCTCCTCTACCGATTATATCTATATTTACAGTTGCTCCAGAAATCTTTACACCCAACCAAGATGGAATTGATGACCGGGTTGAGATAAATGTTTATTTGGAAAAAGATGTTGAAAGCCTCGATGTATTCCTACTGGGTCCTAGCAATGTTCGGATTCCGATTTCTGCACGGGTTGAAGAACGCGCTTATGGTGAAGCAGGGCGACACCGCTATGATTATGAAGGTGGTATCGACCTCGGCGCGGACCCCCCGCCTGATGGAACATATCGTGTGATTGCTTTAGCACAAGATGCTGTTGGACAACGGATTCGACAGGAAACTTCTCTCACAATTGAAATAGGTGGAAAACCCTATGCGGAAATTGCACCTCAGGTTGTTGGCGTGGATGTTATTTTTGATACACAAGAATTTTCAGAATCTATGATGTCTACTCGCGAAGAACTTGGCGACCCTGTTCCGCAACCTACTGATCCTGAAGCCCTGACATATTCACAACAGATTACAATCCCTCTGGGTGACTTATTGGTGTTTATGTTAACTATCGAAAATTATAGTGAAGTCCCAATTCGCACAACAGGACCAACCCCCGGAACAGTGTATCAACAAGACCAACAAGCCGCGACATTAGGCTGGTTCGATGAATCTGGTGCATGGCGTGTGGGTATCCAATGTGCCACATCGCTAACTAGCTATCCTTATCGATGGGCAGTTGGGGCAGATGATGACTTGGTCGAGGTCTATGACGAAAATAGTGGAAATACTTATAAGTATCTTCCAGCAGGGCAACGAGCGATTGTCTGGGGTGCTGTACGATTGACTGAAATTGAAGCACGTAATCCCCAAAATTGCTGGGCTGGTTTGATTCATGAAGATGTTGAAGTCAGCATCCGTAACAATAATGTTGGATCGCGTTCGATATTCATTGTTGACCCAGAGTCGGAATCTGAAGAGTAGAAAATAGGAGCTTGTGGTACTATAAATCATAAGATCAACTTGTGGGATAAGGGGTAATATCATTAACGGTAAATTGTTACAAATCATAGGCTGTTTGATAGTTTTGTTACTTGTGTCTGCTTGTGGTACAACACAAGAAGCGACACCTTTACCAACAACTGTTCCAACACCACTAACGGATATACGATTTGAGCCGACGGCTATTCCAGCAGGCTTACCTGGGAATCCATTACAAATGGTTATACAACCTGCTGTCTCGGAGCTATATATTGAGCCTGAGGTGACGGAAGAACCCGGTGTGGGGGAAGTTTTATTACCTGCGAGTAGTACACAAACTGAGCTTGATTTAGAAGAGGCTATTCTTAATTATACCAATGTGACAGTTGATGTAATCCCCGTAAAAAGCCCTGCACAAGCCCTAACAGCTTTATGTGATGCGACAGATACCGTCTCTGCTGTATGGGTCGATGGTGTTGCCTTTTCGGCAGCATTAGCACAAAACTGTGGTGAGCCTATCTATGTTGTTCAGAAGCGTGTCAACAATCGCCTACAAAATGGTGAGAGTGGTTTAATTATCCTGACTCGTGAGATTAATAACCCACAATTAGATAGCTTAAATGGTGGAACATTTTGTCGTATTGGACTCAATGATTTCTATACGTGGTTATTACCCTTGATGGTCTTCCGTGCAAATAATATTGATACCAACAATTTTGAAGCGGTTATTGAATATGATGATGCGGAATCTTTAGTTGAGGCAGTTGTATCTGGAGAATGTACAGGGGCTGGAATTTCTGGTTCTGATTATGATGCGTTGATTGCTGATAATGAAGAATTAACTGAGGATATTTCAGTTGCGTTTACTTCACCACCGATTCCTTATGCGGTGTTGATGTATCCTGTCGAGATTCAACTTGTGATACGTGTGTCTTTGAATGATGGCTTACTCGAATTAATTGCGGATGACGATGCAAATGACCTGCTTTCGGAATTTTTAGGGCATGATGATTTAGAAGTTGTGGATTTAGACGATTTTGCTGATTATGATGTGTTTTTAGATGAAGTGGGTATAGATTTTGCGATATTGGGTAATTGATGCTGGATTTAGCTGTTGTTATTGTCACATGGAATAATGAGACGATTATCACCGATACCTTACAAAGTGTCATTGATGATTTGGAGTCTACACAATTAAATTATGAGGTATGGTTAGTGGATAGCGCATCTACTGATAATACTGTTTCAGTTGTTCGTTCAAACTTCCCAACGGTTAAATTGATTGCCAGTGAGGAAAATATAGGGTTTAGTCGCTCGAATAATCTTGCAATGCGTCGAATTGGTTTTGATGAAAAGTCGCCAAAAGTCAAGAATGAGTTACCTCGTGCTATCTATTTGCTCAATCCTGATACCATAACGCATCAAGGGGCAACATTCACATTATTTGATACATTGATGAAAGACGACAATACAGGTGTTGTTGGTGCACGGTTAACCTATGCTGATGGTAGCTTTCAACATAGTGGGTTTATGTTTCCTGATTTGGGGCAGATTTGGACTGAGTTCTTTCCAACGCCCGGTAGGTTTATCGAAGGTGGATTTAACGGACGTTATTCCAAAACTCAATATCAGTTACCAGAACCCTTTGCTGTTGACTTTACACTCGGTGCGACTATGATGCTCAAGCGCGAGGTCTTGCTTCAGACTGGGTTATTTGATGAAGATTTTTTAATCTATTGCGAAGAAGTCGATTGGGCATGGCGTATCCGCAAAGCAGGGTGGTCGATTCTGTGTGTTCCACCAGCACATGTCACCCATCTTGGTGGGCAAAGTACCTCACAAGTAAAGCCGTGGAGTGTTGTTAATTTATGGAAAAGTCGTTTACATCTTTACGATAAACATTATCCTGCATGGAAGGTCAGGATTGCGCGATGGATGATTCAGGTAGGGATGCGCCGTAAAATGGCTCAACTTGATAAAACAACCCATGACTATGCAGATATATTGTCTGCCTATCAAACCGTCTATGAGATGGCAAACCAATGATACATTTGACAGCGATAATACTCACATACAATGAATCCGAGCATATCAGCGATTGTATTGAGTCTGTGAAATTTGCTGATCGTATAATTGTTTTTGACTCTTATAGTATGGATAAGACTGTTGAACTTGCAGAAGCATGTGGAGCAGAAGTGATTCAGCGTAAATTTGACCATTACGCTGGGCAACGTAATGCGGCATTGTCTGCTGTGACTGAACAAACGGATTGGGTATTGTTTGTAGATGCCGATGAACGGATTACACCGAGCCTTGCCGATGAAATTCGTCAAAAAATAAAAGTCGATGGATATTCAGGTTGGCAGATACCCCGTCATAATTATATATTTGGTGTATTGACTAAAGGTGCAGGCTGGTTTCCTGATTATCAAACACGCTTATTACGAGTGGGGCAGGCGCACTTTGACCCCGAACGACAAGTCCATGAATTAGCTATTTTAGAGAAGGACGAAGGGCAACTGGATAATCCGATGATTCACTATAATTATCGAGATTTAACTCACTTTGTTAGTAAGCAACAACGCTATGTCGCTTATGATGCCAAAATTTTATTTGAGCAAGGAATACGTCCCAAATTTCGTAATTTTATATTACAACCGCTTCGTCATTTTTATTGGCGGTTTATTACCTTAAAAGGGTATCAGGATAAATTGCACGGGCTTAAACTATCCATGTTGATGGCTTGGTACGAATTTCGTAAATATCAAATTTTGCAAGGCTTATGGAATAAGGCATAAAAAAAGTGTACCCGTAGGCACACTCTTTCAGATATTGTTTATTGGGGAACGAGTATCCCATAACCACTTTGATCATCACGCCGATACAAAACATTGACTTGGTCAGTGTCAGAATTGAAAAACATGTAGAAATTATGGTCAAGTAGCTCTAGTTGTTCAATTGCTTCATCCTCATTCATCGGGATGAGCTCGACTAATTTACGCCGTTGAATGTCTGTAGTTGATGTAAAACCTTCGATATCTTGCACTTCATATTCGGGTACATCTTCAGCTAAGTTAACTTCTTCAACAGTTGCTTGATATTTATCACGTACCCGTCGTTTGTTTTGTTTTCCTTTGAAACGGTCAATTTGCCGATGTAATTTATCAAGTGCTTTGGTAATAGCATGACGTATGGTGTTGTGATCATCGATACTGAGTCTTTCTTCAGCACGTAAGATTGCACCGCGAGCGTGTTTTACTGTGATTTGTGCAATAGCAAGGTCTGCTCCACGATGAGTTTTCTTGATCGATAAATCTACTGTGACAAGGGATATATTGGGTAAATAGCGATCTAGCTTATCTACTTTTTCCCTTGTGTACTCGTCAAGTCCATCAGCGATTTTGATACCGTTTCCGTGAATCTTGATATCCATTGCTATGCTCCTTCTGTTAGGTATAAATAAATTTAACCGTGGCTGACTGTTATCGCATAGACTGCGGATGCACCTGCTTCAAATAGGGCGGATGCACAGGCATCTAATGTCGAACCCGTTGTCACCACATCATCAATAATAAGAATTGACAAACCTGCAACTGAAGCGGTTGCTCGGAAAGCATTCTTTACATTATCACGTCTTTCAGAGGCATTTAGCCCAACTTGGTGAGGGGTATTGCGTTGTCTTATTAAGAGTTCAGGTTGGCAGAGTGTTGTTGTCATAGATGCGACCTGCTGACTGAGTAGATATGATTGATTATACCCTCTTTTTTGTTCACGGTCAGCGAATAATGGTACGGGAATAATAGTGTCAAATGTCCAATCTTTGATTTCAAGTGCTTGAACCAAACGTAATGCTAAAGGCTTGGCTAAAGACGGTGTCTGATAATATTTGAGGGCTTGGATAGCTTGTTGTAACTTGCCTCGATGATGCCCTGTTGCACATATATCAGATAGCATTTGTGATGGAAGATGAGTTGCATAAACAGGTACTGCATTTAATTCATTCAAGCAAATATGACACCATCGTGTATCGACCCGTCCACATCCATGACAACTTGTAGGGAATATTAAATCAAGTAGCCAATCTTGAAACCTTTTTAAATTGCTATTAGACGCAAAAAGCCCACTATGCAAGTGAGCTTCATGTTGATTATCCAATATCATGTTCTCCTGTGAGGGATGAATATTGTGAAAATTTGCTATAATGCCACACTAATGTTCATAATTTGTAATACAGCAGGTCCTAATAATACAATCCAAATCGATGGGAAGATGAGGAGAACCATTGGAATCATCATCTTAACAGGAGCTTGCTGTGCTTTTTCTTGCGCCCGTTGCCGACGTTTTGTACGCATCTGATCTGATTGCACGCGTAAAATCTTAGACATACTCACACCGAGTTGTTCTGATTGGATGATAGCTGCGGTAAAAATATTCACATCAGCAACATCCATACGATCTGCCATATCTTTAAGAGCCACACGGCGAGGTTTACCTAATTGGATTTCTCGCAATACACGACCAAAAGCCAATGCAAGCTCGTTATCCCACTTTTCATAGACTTTACCCATTGCCGCATCAAAACCAAGACCCGCTTCCACACAAATTGTTAATAAATCGAGTGCATCGGGTAGGGCTTTCATGATATTTTCTTGACGTTTACTGATTTTACTTTTCAGAGAAAGGAGTGGGAAATAGTTACCTAAGGCTAGTCCGCCCAATGTGTATAAGATGGCTTCCCCGACAGGTTTATTCATGACAACAAAACCGATTAATAACCCTGCAATTCCAAAAATTACTGTGAAAACAATACGTTGTAAGAAAAACTGTGTTGGGTCGGTTGTCTGCCCCGCAAGCTCTAGTTGATGACGCGTTGATTCAAGTTGCTTTTGAGGTGTAAATTTAGTGATTAGGGTTGATAATTTTTCTATTGCTGGAAGAATTACACGATCTTTAAAAGATAATGATAACTCAATCTCTTCTAATGATTCTGGTAAGACTTGATCTTCATATTGTGCAAGACGCTCTTGTAATGGGTCACGACCGCTATCTTCTCGTAAACCAACATAAATTAAAGCACCTATGACACCTAATACGCCGAGAACAAGGATTAAAGGAAGTATAAGATCCACTGTTGTGTTCCTTTCCTAAATTTCAATATCAATGATTTTTTGAATGAGAGCCGCACCAATTCCAATTAGAGCAAGACCTGCACCGAGCATAGGCCATCCACACATTCTATTGGTAAACATCTCCCCCATATATCCAGGGTTAATCCCATTAAGAAAAAGGGCTAGAACAATTGGTAAGAAGCTAATTAAGTAACCCGTGATGCGCCCTTGAGACGTTAATACACGGATTTCACCTTTGAGTTTAATACGCTCACGAATGGTATGGCTAATAACTTCCAAAATCTCAGCTAAGTTACCACCTACTTCACGTTGAATGTTAACTGCGGTAACAACTAGGTCAAGATCTTCACTTTCTACACGTTCCAGTAGATGTTCCAGTGCATCAGGTAAATCAATACCAATTTGTACCTCTTGTACGACACGTTGGAACTCCGTGATAGTCGGTTCAGGAGCATCTTTTGCAATCGCTTCCATCGCTTGTAATACACTATAACCAGACCGAAGTGCATTCACCCACAACCCTAATGTATCTGGTAATTGTTCTTCAAAAGCAATTAAACGTTTACCAATAACTCGGTTTACATAAATACGGGGTACGAAGAACCCAATAAATGCCGCAGCAACAGACATTACAAGATCACCAGAAAATAATACTAACCAGCCTGCTGTAAACCCGCCAGCCGCCGCAACAATATGAAGTGCTGCAAATTCTGCTACAGTGAGCTTAATATTGGCACGAGCTAATTTGCGTCGCCAGTTTTTACCAAATTTTCGATCTTGTAAAGCATTGTTGATAGGGTTCAATAAAGCCCGTGCATCGGTTGTGCTAGCGCTCTCCTCTTCACTTTCACCGTCCTCAAAGTTGAATAATGATCGCGCTTCTTGATCATCTTCGAATCTTCCGAGACGCTCTTCTACCAAATTTTCTTCGGAGCGTGTCATAAAAATGCCGATAATGACAATAAGAACAGCAAGAGTTCCTGCGACAGCTAAAATAATGGTTGGATTAATATCCATAAGTTACTCCAGAAACACAATATATACCTATTGTAATTTAAAAATGGGAAGTGCGTCAACAACTGACGCACCTCAAAACCGTATGTTATGTTAGGATTTCATTTGTGTTTAACGACGATTACCAACACCAAATACTGATGGAGGTAAATTGATACCTGCATCTTCAATACGCTCAATAAATTTTGGACGGATACCGGTTGGGCGAATACGACCTACTATTTTGCCTTTTTCAAATGCTGTTTGCTCAAATTCAAATACATCGGTCATCGTAATCATTTCACCTTCCATACCTTGTACTTCGGTAATGAAAAGGATTTTACGAGAGCCATCACGCAAACGTTGTTGTTGCACAATACAATCGACAGCACTCGCAATTTGCTCACGAATCGCGCGAAGTGGCAAATCCATACCAGCCATCAGACACATCACCTCAAGCCGCGCAATAGTGTCGCGAGGTGTATTCGCGTGAGCTGTAGTTAACGAACCATCATGTCCCGTATTCATCGCCTGAAGCATGTCAAGTGCTTCACCACCACGACATTCCCCAACAACAATACGTTCAGGACGCATACGCAAACAGTTGGTCACCAAGTCTCGAATCGTAACAGCGCCACGACCCTCAATATTGGGTGGGCGGCTTTCTAATGTAACAACATGCTCCTGCTGTAGTTGAAGTTCAGCCGCATTTTCTACTGTGATAATCCGTTCATCATTTGGGATAAAGCTGGACAACACATTTAGAAGGGTTGTTTTACCTGACCCTGTACCCCCTGCAACCACCATATTTAAACGAGCAATTACACAAGCGCGTAAAAATTCTGCAATGGGTTCTGTCATTGAACCAAATCGGATGAGGTCAGATACGGCTAATGGTGTAGCAGAGAATTTCCGAATCGTAATTGTCGGACCGCATAAAGCAATCGGGCGGATAACAACATTCACACGAGACCCATCTGGGAGACGCGCATCAACCAATGGTGAACTTTCATCCACACGACGACCAAGTGGTGATACGATACGGTCAATAATACGCATCACATGTTCATCACTATCAAATGTGACAGGGGCGCGGGTTAAGTTACCTTTACGCTCTACAAAGACATTCTTCGGACCATTTACCATAATCTCGGAGATGGAGTCATCTTGTAGCAGGATTTCAAGTGGACCAAACCCGATAATCTCAGCCACGATTACTTCAAACAAACGCTGACGTTCTGCTTTAGAAAGTACCATATTTTCTTCAGCTAGAATGGAGTTAAATAACTCTTGAATCTGTCGCCGCACCTCATCTTTACGCGTAATATCCATTGATGGGTCAAGCTCGGCGATGAGTTTGTTCTGAATCCGAACTTTTAAATCACTATAATCCCCACCAGTCTGTTGGCTACGGGGGCGACCACCCTGACTACTGATAGGTTGTTTGCGGCTTGCGGAAGGGGGACGTTTTTGTGGATCTCCATCATCACCCTGTGACCCGCCACCACCAGAGCCGCCTTTTTTATTGATTCGATTGAGTAAGGACATATATGCCTCCGATAAATAAAACAGAATGAGGGTATAGGGTTAACTTACTCTATGATAACCCTAAATGTTTTTATTTAGATTAACGTCTGAAAAAACCGCTAATCCCACCTTGTTTTTTAGTTTCTTGTTGTTCTTCATTTTCTTCAACGTCATCACCCATTAACATCGTGAATACATCGTCTGCAATGGCAACGAGTTCACGGGCAGGTGATTTTGAATGGTCCCGCTCTAATGCAATGAGTGGAATCCCTTTATTAATGGCATGTAAAATTGCACGCTCTGAATTTTCTCCACCGGGTATCTGTGCCTGAACTGGGCGTTTGAGCCAATTTTCGATGCGCTCAGCAGATATACCAGAGCCTTTACGTCCGCGTTCATCGGTTGCGCGATTGAGCGTTAATAGGACTTTTTCTTGTGGATAGGCGAGTTGCTCGAATAAATCGAGAACAAGGCGTGAATTTTTAACGGAAGGGAGGGTTGGGTTCACAACGAGCATGACTTTTGTTGCCATATCCAATAATGGGATATTGACCGCATCAAGTGTGCTACTGGTGTCAATAATTATGAAATCATAGTAGCCGTTTATTTTGGCTATAATTTCGCGCACGGCATCTGGGAAGTTTTCACGAATTTCATCTGCTAATGCTGGACGAGGCGGTCCTAATAGAGACTTTAAACCGCTGTCATGTGTTACAACGATGTTATCTAAGAAGTCTGTATCCAGTTCCTCGACGTTTTCGGCAATATCAGAGATGGTGGATTGTGCCGTTAAGTTCAGGAACATACCCACATCACCAAATTGTAAATCAGAGTCAACGAGTAAGACCTTGACTCCTTCGCGCATTAATCCAGACGCGAGGTTGGTTGCGATTGTTGTACAGCCTGCACCACCTTGCGGACTATAAACCACAATAATATGCCCAGCCCGACTCCCTTCTTCACGTCGTACTTTGACATCAGTGATAAGTTGTGTACCCATCTTTGCCATTTGCGCCATTTGTTGGCGAATGGGTTCGTATTGTTGGTACACATTGCGGATAGTCGTATAGAGTTTATCCATGTTAACTGGCTTGCTCAAGAAGAAGCGCGCACCTGCTAACATCGCACGTTGCATATAATCGGAATCATCTTGGACAGACATCATAATCACACCTGCTGTTGGAACAGCTTTTGTGATGAGACCAGCCGCTTCTAGCCCATCCATATCGGGCATATTGATGTCCATGATAATAATATCTGGACGGAGTTCTTTTGCTTGTGCGACACCCTCGCGCCCGTTACTGGCAGACCCAATAACTTTAAAATCGGTCTCGAAGGCGAGGAGTTTTTTAATACTTTCGCGTGTTTCTGCGATGTCATCAAC
>CAYGTY010000027.1:0-21592 GCA_964352825.1 uncultured Anaerolineaceae bacterium | reverse complement strand
TCTCGAAGGCGAGGAGTTTTTTAATACTTTCGCGTGTTTCTGCGATGTCATCAACCAGCAGAATTTTGATTTCTTGTGCCATTGGTCTTTACCTATAACTAGATATGTTTACTGGGAAGTTCATCGGTTCTTATGCTTTTGTATTGTCGATGAACAATTCGAATTGTAGCGAAGAGTTTATCTTTGATAATGGGCTTGCTTAGGAAGAAGCGCGCCCCTGCTAACATTGCATCTTGCATATGATTAGGACTATCTTGAACTGACATTATGATCACACCTGTTGAAGTAGTTTTTGTGATTTTTCGACAAGATGCAAGCCCGTCCACATCCATTATGACAACATCAGGTATTAAGGATTTTGCCAATTCGATAGAATCTTGATTACTTGCAGTCCCTACAACCATGAAATCAGACTCAGATGAGAGGAGCTTCTTCAAGCTCTCCCTCGTTTGCGCGTCATCATCCACAACAAGAATACGTATGACTTCTCTGTATCTCGCTTCATAATCATAGTCTGCATCATATTCATAATCAGCGAGTAGAATGTTGCGAATGTTGCTAGCGTCACTCTGAGTCATGATAAGTTATCTTTATTGTCCGCGTAAGGAAATCCGATTACCAATGAACAATTGACGAATGCTATCTGGTGCAGGTTCAATTGAGTAATCAACCCGACCCGGAATATCAATACGGAAAGTATCCGTGATGTATTGCAGGTTCACAGGGTCTGTTGGGACTTGCGATGTCGATGTTGCTGACCGTAATGCAAAGGTGATTGGCAAACGTGCTTCCATCATCCATGTTAGAACAACAGCATCTTGTGGCGAGACTGCCAGTGTGACGATGTCTGGGCGAGGTGGAACAGGTGTGTTGGCGACTGTTGCACGTGCACGGTTATTGGTATTGCCACCCTCTGGATTAGGGTCAACCGTTGGTACAGGAGTTGGTGTCGGAACAACCTTGAAGAGTCGACCATCAATTGGGAAGTTACCAACCCAAACAACAAGTGCTTCCTGAACTGTCCGTTGTGAGACCATACGAGGACGTTGTTGCTCAGATGGACCAACAACAACAGATTTGGTAACGCCACCACCAATGTTAAATGCCCCATCAAAACGCCCGTTGATTTGTAACACAGCTTCTAATGAATCAGGGTCAACGATTGTGACGTTGTTGGGTTCAATACTCTGGAAGACTGGGTCAATATCAACAAATAAAAGTGTAACCATCACATCAACCCGGTCACCCGGTTGGATAGCATAAGCCACACTGGTAATACGATCCATTGGTACAGAGACCGCAACACGGTTATTTGGCAAGATTGCCGCAGCATCAGACCCGATATTGGCAAGGTTCGCCAAGTCTTCAACTAACATATTCGTTAAAATCGGTTGCTCACGGAAAATATCCGTTCTTGCTTTTTTACCGATAACGACTTCAACATCAAAAATAGCTGATGAAGGTGCAGATTCTGCTGGCCAGCGACGTGTTGTCACTGCATTGGGCGGAATTGTAAAACCGCGTGGGATTTGTTGAACTGCAATAACTAGCTCAACCATAGGGATTGGTGTAATTGTTGGTGCGGGGGTATCAGTTGGTCCAGATGCAACAGGTTGACTTCCTGTTGTCCCTGTAGTTCCAGTTGTAGTGGTACTACCACTGTCACCACCTAAACCCGGTAACACAACCGCTAACACAACACCAATAATAATAACAACAATTGCAAGTACGATAACAAGCCGAAGCCGAGGATTCATAATTTCCTCCGTCAAGAGTAATCCATGTAATAGTGGAACGAATTAAAGTAACTAAATAAGAGAACACTTAATACAAATTTTCAGTGATTGTCTTAAGTGTAGTGCATTGCTCGAAATTGTCAAACGAGACAATTGTCCTAATTTACTCCAGTTTCTTAATGCAACTAATCAACTGGTATTTCGATACGAACAGCTGTGCCGTCATTTTCACTACTTTGCACAGTCATTGTACCATTTACTAACTCAACTTTGTTACGCAACATAATCATCGCCGAAATACGAGCATCATCAACGATTGTATCATCATCTGTTTCAAAAACAGTACCTGAATCAAAGCCTTTGCCATCGTCCTCTACAAGGATTTTGACAGGATCGCTTGTCATATCAAGGCGGATTTTGACATCTGATGCTGCAGCATAGTCGCGCGCCATGCTCATTAACTCTTGCACAGAGCGGAAAATAAACACCTCTCGATAATTTTCCATCCGACGATCTTCACCCAGAATTTCGTATTCCGTATGAATATCGTTTTTATCTGCAAACGATTCTGAATACCGACGCACTGTTGCCGCAACTCCCAAATCGTCAAGCATCATTGGACGCAAATCAAAAATAAAATCCCGGACCTTTTGGAATGTCCGACTGGCATTGGTTTTGAGGTTATCGAGTTCTGCGGCTGCCCGTTCTGGGTCGCGGTCAAAGAGACGTTGGCAGATTTCTGCTTGTAAGATGAAATTTGTCAGTGACTGTGCAGGACCATCGTGCATCACCCGAGACAGACGTTTACGTTCCTCCTCTTGGGCATTGATAATGCCAACAATATCAACTTCTCCTCGTGTTGATCCATCTTCTTCATCTCCCGTCTCAAGATAATCGACCCCTTCAATACCGCTCAGAATCTGGGCAAACAATGTCTGTTGCGTTTCTAAATGGTCATATTGGGATTCAATTTTTTCAAGTTGACCGCGCATTGTTGCTAGACGAAAACGGACTTCTAATGCTTCGTCATATTTATCACGAATATCTTCACGCGGGACAGTATCAAGATTTTCTTTGACTGTCTGAAGCTCTGTCGCAATACTAGAGTAGCGTTGTTGCTCTTTATCGACTGACAATTGAATTTGGTCGATTTGGTCTTTAATTTCTTTGAGGCGACGTTTCGTACTGCTTAACTGCTCAGTAAGTAAATCAATAATCTCATCTTTGGGATTATCGTCTTCAAAAAATTCATCTCTGTCCATTTGTTTTATCCTATTCGTCTTTAGAGCGAGAATTTACACGTACCCATCCACGGCGTATAGCTGTAATTGCCGCTTGTGTACGATCATCTACATTTAACTTTTTGAGTATTGATGTCATATGATTTTTGACAGTTTGTTGGCTGATGCCAAGTTTATAAGCAATTTCTTTATTACTCATCCCGTGCGTAACATGCTTGAGAATTTCTGTCTCTCGTGGGCTGAGTGGTGAGTAATGTTCATCTCCATCAACAGCATATGGACCAGAGAGCTGTCGAATTTTTTCATCTAACCATTTGTCACGTTGCTCTTTTGTCATCCGTTGTTTATCAATAACATAATACCCTTGCCGAACAAGTCCAATAATCTTGATTAGATCTTCGGGTTTAATTTCTTTAGGACAATAGGATGATGCACCAGCACTGACAGCATGTACAATTTGTTCTATATCATGATGGGCTGTCAAAATGATAATCGGTAGGTTAGGACGCTCTGATTTGATTTTCCTCGCGACTTGTAAACCATTCATGCCACCTGGCAAATTCACATCTAAAAGAACAACATCAGGCGATAAACGACGCATATCTTCAATCGCATGTGCCCCATCTTCGCTTTGCCCAACAATGCTGATATGATCTTCATATTCCATGATTTGCTCAAGTCCAGCACGAAATAATGGATGATCATCAACAATAAGCAGGCGGATTTGAAAATTATTACCCATAATGTGTAGCCTGAATGTTAGGCTACTTATCCTTTCAATACTGACAATAAGTCAAGTAATTTGCTTGTATATCTTCGCGATGTTTTGGATGATTGATATAAATATTTATACAGTATTTATTTTTGTATATTATGCTATGACACAAAATAGCAATAATATAAAATCTAATACTATTGTACTCATAGTATAGCAAAAACCAAATTTTGTGACAATTAAACATAACCTTGCTTAAAGGAGTTACATTTGGAGCGGATTGAACAAGATGGATTGATATATTATCGACATGAGGCTTGGCATAATGTAAAACATGGTGTGTTCACACGTCATGGTGGTGTGAGCGAGTCTTATTGGTCATCTTTGAATGTAGGCGGAACAAACGGCGATGATGCCCAAGCTGTTCAAGAAAATCATCATCGGATGTATTCTGCACTTGATGTAAATGCGGAAAAGGCAGTTACGACTTGGTTGGTTCATAGTGTCGATACAATTGTTGCGACTGAGCCTCTACCTGACCGTCGTTGGCTAGCTAAAGCTGATGGGATGATAACAAACAAACCTGATACAACACTTGTTATGCGCTATGGGGATTGTGTTCCTCTCCTTGTCTATGATCCTGTGAAACAAGTCATTGGGCTGGGTCATGCAGGCTGGCGTGGTACAGTGGCTGGTATGGGTAAGAGTCTGATTAATGCCATGAAAGATGTTTATGATTGTGACCCTCAAGATATTGAAGCTGTTATCGGTCCTTCTATATCCCAAAATAATTATCAGGTTGGGGAAGAAGTGGTTGAGGCAACTCTATCTTATTACGGTGAAGATTCGGATTTGATTAGACGTGACCCTCAAGATGGGACAGCATATTTAGATCTATGGAAAGCAAATCAGCTTGATTTTGAACGCCAAGGTGTCACAAAAATTGCTGTTGCAGGAATTTGTACATTTGATAATGCACAAGATTTTTTCTCACACCGGGCAGAGCAGGGGAACACTGGACGGTTCGGTGTTGTGATGTCATTATGAGCATTGCTGATAACTTAAAAGCTGTTCAAGAGAAAATTGCGCTGGCTTGTGCAAAAGTAAACCGTGACCCGAGTTCAGTGACGTTGGTGGCTGTTAGTAAAAAGAAACCTATTAGCGATATACTCGAAGCGATTGAGGCAGGTCAGCAACATTTTGGCGAAAATCGCGTAGAAGAGAGTGAAGATAAGATTCCGAAAATATCAGCTCAAGTGGATACACTCATTATATGGCATATGATAGGGCATATCCAAAGCCGAAAAACCAAATCTGTGCTTCCATTGTTTGATATGATTCATACTGTTGATAGTGTGAAGTTAGCGAGAAAAATATCCAAGCTCGCTACTGAGACGAATCAAATTATCAAAGTCCTATTGGAATGTAACGTGTCGGGTGAAGAAGCTAAATATGGGTTTAATGGGTATAATTGGAGACAAGATGCCCAAGTTAAAGACATTTTATGGCAAGATATTCAGGCAATCATTGAATTACCAAATATCGAGCTATGTGGACTCATGACAATGGCACCTTATGTTGCTGAAGAGTCAATTGTGCGCCCAGTGTTTTCCGACTTGTTTGCTCTACGTGAAGCACTTGTCAGCGATTTTCAGATAGATATGCCCGAACTCAGTATGGGCATGACAAATGATTATGATATTGCAATCGAAGAAGGGGCGACTATTGTACGTGTTGGTCGTGCTATTTTTGGTGAAAGAAACGATTAATTGTAAGTAAAGTATGTATGGTAAATATAGTAAAGAAAGGTCTGTATAATGACAGCAGTTTTATCCTTAGTAATCTGGTTGCTACAAATCTACCAATTCATTTTGCTAGCACGAGTTTTGTTAAGTTGGATACCGAATGTGGATTACAACAATCCAATCATCAAATTTTTATACCAAGCAACCGAGCCTGTACTTGCACCAATCCGTCGTGCATTACCACAAATGAATGGCTTAGACCTCAGCCCCTTGGTTGTATTATTGACTATTAGCGTCTTAATGCGCTTGCTTGTCTAAGGTGAATGACGCAAAAAACTTGTAAACCTTTAGCAATATTTGTGGTTTAAATTTAAGAAGCCTTGTACAATAGATATATCATTTGTTGTACAAGGTTTGCTGTGTGCAAGATGATTGTGTGTTTTTAAGAGAAAAGAAGGCTATATCACATGAGCGATAGAAAATTTGAAATTACTGATGCACGCGGCGGTGCAGCTTTGGGTGTACGTGTTGTGACACGTGCAGCAGAAACAGAACTTGCTGGACGTAATGAAGATAATACCTTGAAGATTCGCTTGAAAGCAACACCAGCAGGCGACCCCTCAGCTAACAAAGAGTTGATTGAATTTCTTGCAGATAAATTAGGGGTAGATGCTTCTAAGATTGAAATTGTTGCGGGTGAATCCAAACGCGATAAAATGGTTAGCATCGAAGGTTTGACGACACAACAAGTTGAACAAAAACTTGGATTATAAAATCCATGTTAATTCTATGATGAAAGCTCTATGCTATGCCTAAGTTGTTGGGGGTGGTTATTTTTCTGTTGATGATTGGTGCTTGTACACCAGCAATAATAGATACCCCAGTCCCAACCCAGACTTTGATTCCACCCACGATCACACCAACTGCTACGCCAATCATACCAACCCCGACTCCTCAAAATTTACCTGAAGCACAGAGCTTTATCCTAACACCATCGCCGACACCTCTGCGACCTTTATTGCAGTCTCAACAATCTTTTGATATGGATGTCATTAGTATGACACGCTCTGATTTGGCATTAAATCTTGGTGTTCAGGAAGGACAGCTTCAACTTGTCGAAGTGCTGAATCGTTTCTATTATGCACCTGAATGCTCGCTTAATGTTGAATCATTACCCTCGTCATTATCGTCAGGATATGAGGTTGTCTGGGTTGTCAATGAAGAGGTTTATAGTTACTTAACTTGGGGACAAAGCTTTGTTTGGTGTGATATTAATCCTCTACGGGGTAAATATTTAACCGCTATCGACCCAATTGCTGCTGAATTATCTGCTCTCGCCATCCGTCGTGTACAACAACAACTCGATACAGATGATACTATAGTTGAGTTATCTGATGTTGTGCCTGTTCAATGGCGTGATAGTAGCTTGGGATGTCCACAAGAGGGTTCGGACTATGCTCAGGCTCTGATTGATGGATACCGTATTATTGTTACTGATGGTGAGACAAGCTATTTGTTCCATACGGATTCTGTGCAGCTTGTCTCATGCGATTTTGCTTCTGCCACACGCTAATTAACGAGTGGTAAAGGTTCTCCCATCCGCATTTGTAAATCACTTAATGCGCGATAAGCTGCATCACGGATAATATCTTCTTGGTCATTTAACAATTGATAAATATCAGGCGTATTTTCATAAACCCCTAATTGCCCTGATGTGGTGGTCGCGATTTGCCGAATCTCTGATTGTGGCTCGCGCATTGCCATATTCAATAACTCGATGCCACTTGCTTCTGCTATGCTTTGGTCTTCTTTACTCAGTGACCATTCACGCAACCACGTCAAGGTTGTGATTTGCGGATAGGCTTTTATCCCTTTATTACGTTGTGATTGACGTTCTGCAAATGCCGCTTGTGCTGTCGATTTAACATACCATTGTTGTTCATTGAGATAGGTGCGATAGATTTCTACAAGTGACCAACTGGTACGAAGCCGTTTGACACCGAGGACTGCTGCACGCTTAATCCGCAACTGATCCTTATATTCCTCATCATTTAGCAATTCCCACAAAACTTCATAGCCAACATCAGGTTTATCTGAGAATATCTCTGCAATACATTGTTGTACACGTTCTGATTGTGTATCGAATAACTCGGCGGATAATAATGTGTCAGCTTCCTCAGTATGAATATTCCCCATAGCGAGTGCTGCCGCTATTTGAACATCCTCTGAGGGATTGGCGAGAAAACTACTGAGATTATCTAACATATCTTCTTCTTGGAAGACACCTAAAGCCAATAGAGATAATCTGCGTACATCAATATTATTATGCCGGACACCTTGTCCAAAAATCTTGCGGATAATAGGGGCGCGGGTTGTCACAAGGGCTGCTGCAATACGTTCTCTCCCTGCTTTATATTGGCTTGGCGCGACAAACATTTGTCCCAAATAATTGAGATACTTATTACGCCATTCTGCTAACTCATCACTATACCGAAGCCAGTTTGCAACATCGAGAATGTTGGTATACAAAATATCAGTTGGGTTGCTCATTTTTGCTTCGACTGCGCGTTGTATATCTATATGTGCGCCAGCGAAAGCAATTGCCTGTGACCAATTTGGATATTTGGACTTTTCTACTACTGTAACTTGCTCTGCTTGTCGGAGCGTAAGACTTGCTAGGTAGCTACAGATATAAGATTGTTTGAAACGATACCGTCTGCCTTGATACCGCTCAACAAGCCCAACTTTAATCATCGTGGATAGTAATTTGTTCACAGTCCGACGAACTTGGCGAGCTTCTTTTGTCTCATCTTTGAGGTCTTCTTCCTCTTCCTCTTCATCCTCGTTTTCAGAGAAATCATAAGAATCATCACCACCTGCAATATCCGCAGATTCAAAAACAGAGAAATCATCATCCAATTCATCGCTACCAAAGGGGTCTTCAAGTTCTTGTTCAATTTCATCAGCAAATGTTATGGGGCTATGAAAGGTTTCATCCTCATCCCCAAAAGATTCAGATAGCTCGGGTTCTACTACTTCTTTAGCTTGAATTGATTGAGCTATTCCCTGAGCTTGATTAAGCTCTATCTCTACCCAATCATTGAGCTTGAAAAAATAGTTGTCGAGTTGCAAAGATGCCGCGTTTGCCATCATCGGGATTGCATCTTCAGCATCATCAAATCGGCGTTTTAGATAGTTATGTGTCCATGAACCATAATCATCAAAATCCAAATCATGTTCATCATCTGTTAGTTGACTATGAATCTTCAGGGTTGTTTCAAATGGATTGAGTCCCCATAGTCCTGCTACAATATCCTTTTGTTGTTCCTCATCAATTGTGATGCGCCTTTGCTCCACAATATCTCCCCAGTTTTCACTGAGTTTTTGTACATAAGCTTTGTTATCTTGATGACTCCACGGGCGCAGGTGGACAGGGGTAAATCCTGCTTGTTGTAACATGCCATATCCAGATGGCGGTCCCGCAACAATAACAAAATTCTGATTATATTCATCAAGCAAGGCATGTAACCAAGCCACTTTCTGACGTTGCTCTGATACGGGTAAGCTATCTAATCCATCAATTAATAATAAACAAAGTCCCTCATTCAAGAAACGATACATCTTACGTGGAACAGTTTTTGATGTGATGCGCCCTGTTTGATATTGTAAAGCGCGAATGAGTGGCTCTGCTGGGTCAATATCCCCACGCCCCAAACGAACGTTCGCTAAGTCTATATATATGGGTGCTAACTGGCGGAATGGTGCGATAAACGATGTTTTCGAAACATTTCCAATATCAACCCCTAATTCTTCACGTAATTGTTCTTTCGCACGCTGTTCAATTGCCACCAGAGCTTTGGCACGTTCATCACGTTCATCACGTGATAACTCTTCTTCCTCTTCTTTGATGCGTTGCTCCACAGGGTCAAATGGCTTAGAAAATTCAATTTTACCCATACTCCATAAGGCTATAGATAATAAAGCCGTTGTGCGACCACTTCCTCGTAATCCTAATAAAGCAATCGCACGGTCACCAAAACCAAGCTCCTCGACACTCACAGTTTTCATATTATAGGGTTGGTGCAGGGAGGGGTAATCAGCGATGATAGGCACAACTTCAAATGGATCGCGCCGCACTTCCTCATCATCTAGGGTTAGCGTGAGTTCACGCTCAGGGATAAATCTCGGCTCAATTAATATATCACCTAATTCAATCGCATCATGAAATAAATGGGATTGGATGGCTTGTTTAGTTAGTTCGTTAACATAGCGACGGTCTCCACCCATTGCTGCGAGGGACTGGGCAGAATCGACTTGCGAGGTGAAGCTGTTACGAATTGCACCCAAGACATGACGTGATTGATATATAGCATACCCAGTTAATATGCCTGCCCCATATCCAATTCCAGCACTTTGTAAATCAAGATCAAAACCCATAATGATACCCCTCTACATTCTGACTAAAATACGACCACAATTTTGGCATTTGATGAGTTTATCATCCTGATTAATTGCGGATACGATGGCATTATTTTGCTCAATCCCACAAACTTTGCATGATTTATCTTCCATAACGGCAATCGGGCGATTTGCTTTTGATTTGCGGAGGCTGTTATATTCTTGCATCGTTGCCGAGTCAATTGTTTCGACTTGTTTCTTGCGATCTATCATGAGCTTTTCTGCTTCAGCCGTAAGTCGCTCTTTTTCTTCCAGTAAATCTACATGTTCGGCTTCCCAAGTTTGGGTCACGTCTTGGAGTTGTTCATTAGTGAGTTCAAAATATGCTTGAGCATCATCACGTTTCACCATGATTTCTAATAACTCATCATCATGTTTACCGCGTCTTCGTGTTAATGACTCAATCTCGCTTTGCATATCCTGTAACTCTTTTGGATTTTTGACATTTCCACTATATAAGCGTGATTCAGTTGCCTTTTGCTTATTGGTAACAGTTTCAATTTGTAACTCGATGTCTTTAACGTGTTTAAGTATTTCGTCAAGTTTTGCCTTTGCTTCATCAAATTCTGATTGTGCTTGTTGGATAATTTCGTTATCCTCAAGTTGTACATTAATTTCTTTAATGCGTTTATGACGGTCAATGATTGATAATTCAATCTCTTGTAAATGATATAGCATACGAGCTTGAGACATTACAGCGTATCCTTAATACAACTTGCGATAAAATAATTATACAGTCTGATATACTCTAATTGTAAACAATAGTTATTCACTTGCCCAATTAAGAAGGTGGATGTTTATGCAATCAGGTTTTACAGGACATGTGACACCCAAAGAATGGCGCTGGGTTTTTGTTTTCAGCATTATACTTGTAGCCTTAGCTTTTACGCCATTTTTATGGATTGCTTTAAGTAATCAACAACAATCCGATTGGCAGTTCATGGGAGCTTTACATGGACATATCGAAGCCTCGGCTTATCTATCACGGATACGACAAGGAATGGAAGGGGATTTTCTGGTTCAATATTTGCATACACCAGAATCTCATCAAAGTGTTATCGTCCAACCCATATATGCTTTATTAGGGCAGGTAAGTCGGTTAACAGCCGATAATCTATCGCCGATATTGGTGTTTCATGTTGCACGTATTAGCGTGACAGTTTTTATGTATATGGCGCTATACCAGCTTGCCTCGACAATTTGGGTGCGTGTACGGACTCGGCGTGTATTTCTTGTTTTAGTATCTTTGGGTAGCGGTTTCGGTTGGGTATGGCTATTTTTGACAGGTGGTTGGACATCTTCTCGTCTGCCCATAGACCTTACCTATTCTCATCTGTCACCATTCTTCAGTGGTTTAGTGAGTGTACATATACCTTTATCAATTGCTTGCTTAGCGATTTTGTCAGCAATTATCATCACCATTTTACGCCCCGGTATAACGACCCTGCCAACCGTGAATAACAGTGGGATTGTTGCATTTTCAATGGGTATTGTGCTGATATTACTCTATCCCGAAGCCTATGTTCTACTCGCCCTAACGCTACTTATCACAGTGTTTGCACAGTGGTATTTTGCAAAACAGATTACAAATCGAGAAGTCCGCTGGTTATTATGGATACTTGTTCCAGCCTTACCGATCCTTATTTATTATGGGTTGGTTCTACGAAGCAATCCATTTGTTCTGGAATGGTTACAACAGCGCGCTGACCCGATTGATCTATTTCAATTATTGATTGCTTTCGGCGGAATGCTTTTTATCGGGATTCCATCTATTTTTCGTGCGATTCGTCATTTTGAATCTGATGGTGATCGCTACATGATTGTTTGGCTTATTGTTGCTAGTTTAGGATCACTACTACCGCTTGATATGCGTGTTCACTTCCTCGTAGCGGTTATGATACCAATTGCTTATTTTGCAACACGTTCTATTGAGGATGTTTGGATAAAGAAGATTCGCCGTAAATATCGAATTCCTTTATTTGCGGTGCTACTTATTGGTTTAGTGATGAGTAACTTAGTTGTTGTATTGTTGCCACTGTTACCGCTTTTAAATAATCATTCAACTCAGTCGGCTGGACTCGTCCTGTCGCGCGAATATGGCGTTGCATTAGAATGGTTAGATAAACAAACGACTTCATCTGATGTTGTATTAGCTTCACCAGAATTGAGCATTTGGATTCCATTATGGTTAGGTTCGCATTCTGTGACAGGTCACCCATATGAAACAATGAATTTTGCCGAAAAACAAGGCATTATCCGAGATTTATATAGCGCAGACTCCGCGGAGGATTGTAATTCACTGTTACGGCAGATTGAAGGCTTCCAGAGGCGATACACAGTTAGTTTTATTATTTATGGTCCTGTAGAACAGAAAATCGGGTCTGCCGTGTGTCTCAAACAAGTTCCATTTGTCGCAAGTTTTGGTGATGTTGAAATTTATCAAATTGATATGCGATTCCCGCGATAATGGATGTGTGTACAAGGTTTAACAAATTTAGTTGGAAATTCTGATAAACTGTCAATGAGTGTTTATATGATGGTATATACATAGATGATATTTTCGCCGACACCCAAAAATCGATCATGGTTACAACTTCGTATATCTGAGCGTCGTTTATTATTGATGGCAGGGGATGCGTTTAGTATTGTGCTTGCTGTTTATATCGCACTAGGGGTTTGGGCATTTGTCGCTGAGTACCCCTTTACATTTGAGTTTATTCTTCCACAGGTATTCTGGTTTGCTTTACTTACCATTGTTTGGTTTATTTTAGCGAGTGCCAATGATTTTTATGATTTACAAATTGCATCGAGTTTGACGGCATCCTTCCAACGTTTGGGGCTAATGCAACTTCAAATGCTGATTGTATATCTTCTCATTTACTTTTTCTCTCAACCCGAGTCTTTACCGCGCTTATTTGTGATTTATTATGCGGTTATCTCATTTCTGTTAATCAGTATTTGGCGTGTTTTGAATCCAGCCTTGGTAGGTTGGAAGGCATTTCAGCGTCGGGCTTTGGTGGTGGGGACAGATTGGGCGGCTGGCGAAATCATTAAGACGGTTATGACCGACAGAAGCAATTCTTATACCATCATTGGGATTATCGGTGAAGAAGATGAGTTGGGTGAAACGATTGCTGACTGTGAAGTGATAGGTGATGGGAATGATGTTCTGAGGCTTATCACAGCCCATAATATTAGTGAGTTGATTATTTCGTCCACCCGTGATTTGAGTGGCGAGACGTTTCAGGGGGTCATGGATGCCTATGAACGAGGTGTTGCGATAACGCCTATGCCAATTATCTATGAGCGCATGACGGGGCGTGTGCCTGTTAAAAGTGTTAACGATAATTGGACAGTTGTTTTACCCATTGGAGAATCGAATCGTCTGAACCCATACCCATTATTAAAACGGTTTATGGATATAACAATTTCAATTTTACTATTACCCCCGTTTTTTCTTATTTTGCCTTTGATTGCTCTCATCATCAAGCTAGACTCTAAGGGGGCTATATTCTATGTCCAGACACGTGTCGGTTTGAATGGACGACCTTTCCGTATGGTCAAATTTCGGACAATGACACAAGATGCCGAATCCAAAACAGGCGCGGTCTTTGCACAAAAAAATGACCCTCGTGTAACACGCTTTGGCAATATCATGCGTAAAACGCGAATAGATGAGCTACCCCAACTCTACAATGTCATCAAAGGGGATATGAGCCTTGTTGGTCCTCGTCCAGAACGCCCTGAACATGTCATTCGACTAGAAAAGAAAATCCCATTCTACCGTACCCGTCATATCATCCGCCCAGGGGTGACAGGTTGGGCGCAGGTTCGTTATCATTATGGCTCAACGGATGAAGATTCAATGGTCAAGCTCCAATATGACCTATATTATATTCGCCATCAGTCACTAGGTTTGGATGTTAATATTATCATCCGCACAGTGGGTAAAGTTCTACGGATGGCTGGTTTATAAAATCTCTGATAGGTTAAAACTGCATAAGTAATACAATCCATACTTCTTTATGCTCGCTGTTCGTTGATAAAATGGCAGTATAAACTATCTATGCAACTAAGGAGATACAATGCAATATCGTGAATTAGGTCGTACAGGCTATAAGGTATCTGAAGTGAGTTTTGGCGCATGGGCGATTGGTGGCTCATGGGGAACAGTCTCCGAAGAAGATGCTGTTGCCGCACTCCATAAAGCAATTGATATGGGCGTGAACTTTATCGATACTGCGGATGTATATGGTGATGGACGCAGTGAACGTATTATTGCGAAAGTGCTAAAAGAACGCGATGAGGAAATCATCGTGGCAACAAAAGCAGGTCGTCGCCTTAATCCACATGTAGCGGATGGCTATAACAAGAAAAACCTCACTGGATTTATTGACCGTAGTCTCAAAAATCTTGAGACAGATACATTAGATTTAGTCCAATTACACTGCCCACCAACTGAAGTTTATTATCGCCCAGAGGTATTTGGCGCATTAGATGATTTAGTTCAGGCAGGTAAGATTCGCTATTATGGTGTGAGTGTGGAAAAAGTCGAAGAAGCGATTGCGGCTATGAATTATGAAAATGTACAGTCCGTACAAATTATCTTTAATATGTTCCGTCACCGTCCAGCAGAATTATTCTTTGAACTTGCCAAACAAAAACAAGTCGGTATCTTAGCGCGTGTGCCACTAGCAAGCGGAATGTTGACGGGTAAGATGAAACCCACCACCGAATTTGCTGATGATGACCACCGTAAATTTAACCGTCATGGACAAGCTTTTGATATGGGTGAAACCTTCTCTGGTGTTGATTATGAAACTGGTTTAAAAGCTGTTGATGAATTACGTAGCCTTATCCCCGAAAATGCAACAATGGCGCAAATGGCACTCCGCTGGATTTTGATGTTTGATGCAATTAGCTGTGTTATCCCAGGGGCAAAGAATCCCTCACAAGCAGAAGATAACGCAAGCGCAAGCCAACTGCCTGAATTTACAGCAGAAGAGATGAAAACAGTAGAAGCTGTGTATAATAAATATGTACGTCAACCTGTTCATTATATGTGGTAAATAGCCTATGTGGTATGAAACGCTTGGTCAACTCATCTGTGCAACATCACCTGTATTCATTGGGATTACACTCGTATTCTTTCGTAATGCGTGGTGGCGCTGGCAAGTGAATCAAAGTGAACAGCGTGGCTGGGAAAGCTCAGAACGTAATGTCTTTTGGGACATCATGATGATTGCTGTGGGTATTATGTTTTTGATTATCGGTGCATTTCTGATACTCAGAGTTTTATACCCACAGCCAACAGGACCTTTTATCTACCCACTTTTCTAAGTGACTGGCACACTAAAATCTGAGATTAAAAAGAGCGTCGTGAAAAACCAGAATGTACTATACATCATGGCGCGTCTTTTTCTGTTTTTAGCACTGTATAAAATAACGCTGATTTGTAAACCGACAATAAACCGTAAAATACCTAGATGCTCACGATATGTTGAGAAGGGGACAAATAACATAATTGCAGAATTAACAAACAATAGCCATGTCAGCAATGACCAGCGTTTTTTACGATAATCTTGCCAGCATTGCCACAGTCCCCAAAACGTTGGTAAAAGTACAAATAGACCAATAATTGGAGCAAGAAAAGCGAAAATTGTAATATTCCCATCAATTAAAATACGGAAAAATCCCATAAACGGGATAATCTCAAAACCTGTTGCCATATCCCCGCCAGAGCCAATGCCAAATGATCCGAATGTATTAAATAGAACCACTTGCCACAGAGCAAAGGGAATCCCTGAAATCAATGCAAAGATAGTGCCTTTTCGCCATTCCTTCTGGGTAAAAAGATATAAGACATATCCTGCGACAAAAATTAAGGTGACTTCTTTAGCAAATGCTGATAATGCAAAGATGATGGCTGATCCGACCCATTTATCGCGCTGATATAGCCAAATTGCTAGTAAGACCAGTCCATAAGCTAGCGTTTCGGTTGTCATCAAACGTGCAGATCCAAATACGCCGATACTCAATCCATAGCCAATTGCAAACCATCGACTGACATTATGTGAGACCAAAAGTTGTTCGAGGATGTATGTTCCACCTGCAAGGGCTAATAAATTAACCAATAATAGTGATAGGGGAATCAGCCCAGATTGCCCCAAACCCAATATCCGACCACTGATGGGTAGTAAAATGCGCTGGAAACGATACGCTGGGACATCAATATATTGCTCCGCAGTATCTGGATTGTCGGCAATGTAGTATGTGAATTGCCCGTCGTAACCTTCTTCACTATAAGCAATTTTCGATAGGGTTGGATTGAAATTCGTTCCGATTGTCATCAAGATTAAAGGATTGCCTTCACCACGTATAAAAATAACAGCGGTGCAGTAGATGAGGCATAATACTGTGACAATAATATAGGGACGCAACAATTTTCCAACCATTTAATTATCTCCAAGTTGTATTCCATTGATATAATGCAGGTGAACCTTTACCCATTATACTCACTCTTGAGAAAGTCAGGCTTAATGTCGTCGTCTGCAAAGCGTCTTTTATTGACTTTATACATCACATTTTTATTTATGTATTTATTATCGCCACTCGGTGCAACATTTAACGGGGTGGTTGTCCCCGATACGCATCCTTTAACCTTTGGTTTGATGATTATCTCATTGGGATTATGGGGTTTTGCGCGCTGGCATGGAAAGTGGGTTTGGCATCGGACGAGTTTAGATTTCATCTTTGTTTTATGGATACTTGCGTTTGCATTATCTGTTATAACAAATATTGAAACCATGCGCCGTAGCATGATAGGGCTATGGTATATGCTGGTGTACATTGGTGTATGGTATGCCCTGCATGATATGTTGGCAAATAATGGCATTACTCGCAAAACCCTAATTGATGCTTCGCTGAGTTCAGGTGTACTAATCATGTTGTTTAGTCTGATACAAATTGCAAGCACAGGCGCGTTAATTGCACCTGTCAGCCTCATTGGTAATCCAAATGCGCTGGGTGCTATCTTACTGAGCATGACCCCATTTGCTGTTGGACGTGTTTTATCTGCAAAACACCCGATTCAGCGTTGGATATGGATTATTTATAGCCTTGCCGTGATGGCTAACCTCTTGTTGACCTTATCACGAGGGGCATGGGTTGGGATGTTTTCTGCACTTGGCTTATTGTGCTTGATGGTTTTGCATGACCATCAGATGTTGTCACTCTCAGCAATTAAGCTATGGTGGTCTAATTTAGAAGCCTCTCAAAAACGCTTACTGTTTGGATTTTCTGGATTGGCTAGTATCACATTATTAGTTGTATCAGGCTTATTGCTGAACTCTTTCTCCAATCCTGACCGTCGCCCTGAGCTACGTACCCGTTTATGGAATTCCGCATTAACTCAGTTTGCTGAGAAACCAATTACAGGGCAGGGCTTCTATACTTTTGGTCGTGATTATGGTTTGAGCATTCCGATTCCTCCACAGCAATCCCACGCTCATGCCCATAGTGTTCCTTTGAATATATTGGCAGAAATGGGATTAGTTGGCTTTTCTGTATTTTTACTCACGGGATTTTGGGTTCTTAAGCAGATTAGAAATAGTTGGGCAAATTTTAAAAGCCATGAGCGTCTAATTTGGATGTCTGCCGTAGTAACCTTACTCGGGATAAGCCTGCACCATTTATTTGATTTACCCTCAATGATGCCTGCTGTTGCCCTAGTGGGATTATTGGTATTGATAGTGGCTTGCGCGCCCTATCAACCGCAACCAATGATAAGCCCATGGCGTAAAATAGGACATCCTGTCGGCTTAAGTTTTTTATGGGTCGGCTTACTGGTAACAGGTATGTGGAGCAGTTCAGTCTATCAACAATATTTAGATACCATGCGTTTATCGTTTGGTGATGGTGAAAGCCGCACACAATCAGAACGTTTTGCTGATTATCGAGAGACAGCGATGGGTTTGGATGTCGTGATTGCCCAAGACCCGATGATGCCAATTTATCATCAACAACAAGCCTTTGTATGGGGCATGATAGCCGAAAGTGGAGATACAGAAGCCATCCAAAACGGGATTCAATCCTATCAACGTTTCCTTGACTTAGAACCTAATCATGCAATTTCGTGGGCAAACGTCAGTATGTTGCATTGGCAAGCTGGCGATAATGATATGGCAGTATCATCTATTGATGAGGCGATTAGACTGTCGCAAGGGTATCCACTTTTCAGACAAGTCCGTGAAGTCTATCTAGGACAGCGTGATGTAAGTACGATACGCTTGCCTAATTATGTATTTAATCAGAATTATGCCCGTTTTGAGTTCCTCCGTGAGCCACTGAGCATCACCTTCTTACCACAGTTTGAAGGATAAGTGTCAAGAACCCTTAGCATATTTTTACAAGCATTAATGCTTTATTCGGCTATCGGCTGGCATAATAGAATTTGAGTTATTTATATGGGTAGATGAGGATATTATGCCGTTTTCGTTACGACAACTGACAATAGAACGCACTGCTTTCATTATTTTATTTATCTTATTATTTGCGATTGCAACGCGCGTGCCTACAGATACAGACTTGTGGTGGCATATGCGAACAGGTCAACACATTATGGAAACAGGGCAGATGGTGTATGATGATGTGTTCTCCTACACCTATTTTGGTGAGCCTCGTATTAATTACAGTACAGGCGCACAAATCATTATGTATATCGCATGGACAATTGCTGGCAATCTTGGGCTGTCTCTATATACCTCGATTTTGGCGGTTGGTGGAATGTACTTCCTGTATAAGGCAGGGCACGGTACGGTTTATATGCAGTCCTTTGTGTTGATTTTTGGAGCAACAGCGGCGGCTGTATTTTGGTCTCCGCGTCCACAGATGTTTTCATTTTTCTTTAGTGCGGTATTTATCTATTTACTATTTGACTATAAACGAAATGGACGAGACCGATTATTATGGTTAATCCCTGTGATGTGGTTATGGGGTAATACCCATGCAGGATTTGCCATTGGGTATATATTTCTCGGCGCATTCATTGTCGGCGAATTTATGAATGTGCTATTGGGGACGGGTGATGCAAAAATGCCAATGCGTGGGATTGGTAAACTTGTAGCCGTGACCTTCGCGTCCATTGCTGTTCTTGTACTCAACCCTAATGGACTTGAATTGTTCCGTGTTCCGCTCCAAACATTTGGTATCGAAGAACTCCGACTCTATATTCAAGAATGGCAATCACCTGATTTTAATCAACGTTTTACATGGGGCTTTGTGATTTTACTATCAGTCGTAATTGGGGCTGTATGGTCAAGTAAGCGTAAGTTTGATTGGACGGATTGGTTTTTGGTCTGTGGGACAACCTTCATGTCACTGATGGCAGGGCGGAATTTCTCTGTTTTTGCTGTCGCGGTTGTACCGATTGCAACTTATCATTTGGATCATATGTTAGCAAACAACGGGTGGGTGATTCAGCATAAAGAATATGAAAAACCAAGCCGAGCGCGACTGAATGTCATATTGATTGGGTTAGTTGCATTTGCGACATTGGCGAATATTCTTGTGGTTGCTGACCCTGAAACGATTTATGAAGGTCAATCAATGAATTTACCTGTGGATGCTGTTGCTCACCTCAATGAGATGGATATTGAAGGACATATGTTTAATAGCTATAACTGGGGTGGTTATTTGATGTTCTTTGCGCCCCAACATGATGTCTATATTGATGGACGCACTGACCTTTACTTTAGCTTTTTGAATGATTATTTCACGGTTGCTGTGGGTAATGAAGATTGGCGCGATGAGTTTGATAAGTGGGATATTCAGTTTGCAGTCATTGAATCAAAGAGTGGTTTGGCGGACGAGTTAAGAAATGACGATGGATGGGATACAGAATACGAAGATGAGCTTGCAAGTATTTTTGTTAAAAGGGGTAATTGATGCGACGGGATGACAGCCTCAATTTAGGTCAGTTACTGGGTGACATGCGTGTTTTAGTCATCTTATATATCAGCTTCCGTGTCATGATGCTCATGGCGTATCAACCCATTCTGACCGAATCAGGTGAGCAAGGTGTGGGTACAAGTGGTGATCGCTTATATCATTATCAACTTGCTGAATTATCAGAAGATGGTAATTTGCCCTTCCGCGATTGGTGGAGTGAATTCCCGCCTGTATGGTTTATCACTACGACAGCCACCTATCTGATGCTTGGTCAAAACGTCAATTACACCAGCTGGTCAATTATATTGGGTATCTTGATGTTACTCTTTGAGCTTGGCAACCTATTCATGATGCGTGGCATCGGAACGACCTTGCATGGCAAAAACACGGGTATGGCATTGGCTTGGGTGTATGCGCTGACAGTTGCACCTGCGATTTTTATGTGGTGGAATTTTGACGCGATGATGACCTTCTTCTTTTTGTTAGGGCTTCATTTTTTACTACAGAAAAAAGAATCGCGCTCAGCTATTGCCGTTGGGATTGGTGTCTTAGTGAAATTTGTGCCTGCCTTGATGTTAGGGGCGGTGATTCGCTTTCGAGATACCAAGCAATCTGTGATGTATGCTATTATCGCATTTGCAGTCGTTGCCATTGTTTATCTGCCATTGTTTAGTGTCAATTCAGAGATGACGACAGTTTCGCTAACATCTCAGTTAGAAAAAGCTAGTTATCAATCGGTTTGGGCATTGATTGATGGTAACTATACAACAGGTAACTTTGGGACAGTCGAAAGCCACTTTAACCCTGATGAAGCTGGATTATTAGAGGGTAAAAACCCACCTGTTGTCCCATCTTGGTTACGATTGGGCATCGCTGGCATAATTGGTTTATTTGTCTTTATACGGACTAAACGACTTGATAATATAGGTTTGGTTGCATTTGTTGGGATTACCTTGCTGATTTTCTATTTGCAATCACAAGGCTGGAGTCCACAATGGATAACACAGATTATACCGCTGACTTTGCTTGTATTCCCGAATCGAACAGGCATACTTGTCACAGTCTTATTGAGCTTGCTATCATTCACTGAATATCCCTTTTTGTGGATACGCACAGGTGACCTTGACCCACCGGGAGTCATGGGTGGCAGTTTATTAATGCCGTGGGCGGTTGTTGTTGTGATGCGGACAGTCATTTTAGTGGGGATTGCAATTGCCTTTTATCAAAAATTACGTCAGGAACCAATTCCTGAATTGGATGGATAGATGAAAAAGAAATACCGTGATAAAGCATTACAAGCGATGTTTTCTGAATTACATGATAAAGATTTTGATATACGTGAAAACGCGATGTTTCAATTGGGCTTGATGTTGGAACGTTCGAATCAAGGTGACGACCTCGCCAATGTATCTGATATTTATAGTGATAACCTCACGCGCGATATGCTACGCTTACAATTATCTGATTCTGAGCAAAATCAAGTCATTGATAATTTCTCTCGTGTTATCGTAACCTATAAGGATAGTCGTCCAACAGCCTACTGGGCATTTGGCAAAGTTGATGGACGTTTGGGTTTTGCTCCTTTGTTATCTTTGATTCAAGCGACAGGTAATCAACTGAATAACGAGGCGGCATACCAAGCCTGTATCACCCTAAAACGCTGGATTCAAGAGGGCGTTAACGTTGATGAATTGATTGCTGAGCAGTTAAAGCTACAAGACCCAACGCCTTTGTTAGAACGTTGGTTAG
>CAYGTY010000026.1:0-49421 GCA_964352825.1 uncultured Anaerolineaceae bacterium | reverse complement strand
TAGCATTTTAAGCGAATAAGGGTATCTATCATCAAGTTCATATGGATGCCTTTTCCCCCTCTTCATTTCTGAATACTTTTGTTTTATCCAACAACAAAATCCATAGACACCTCCGTAAAATTGATTGAAAATCGAAGTGGTCGTAAAAACCATGTAAAAACCGTCAAGCATCTCAGTACTTCAAATTTCAACAATAACAGGGGATACAGAGCCTCAATGTTCTGAAATCTTAACAGTACTTTTTACCTAAAAGTCTGCAACAAAATTCAAACCTAGTATACTTGAATGAGTACTGTAATGTTTGATTTGGAAAATATATTAAGGGATGGATATGTCTATGAAACAAATGAAATTTATCACATTAATATTGATGATTGCACTTTGGAGTGTAAGCGGAATTGCCTCTGCACAGGGTGGTATTATCAATTATGGTGAAACACGGACAGATAGATTAAGCTCAGAAGCTCCTCAAGTTCTTTATTCGCTAACAGGTAATGCTGATGAGGTGTTGACAGTCTATGTATTAGGCTCAACTGAAGCTCTACAACCCTCTGTTACAATCCTTGGTCCTACTGGACAACTTGGTTTTTCATCAAGTGATGCCCTCACACCAATTAAGAATGACGCTCGTGTGACTGCAAAACTCCCACAAGCTGGCAATTATAGTATCTTAGTTGCAAGTACGACTCCAACACTAGATGCCTTTACCATTGCTGTTCGTCTGACAACCCCAGGGATTAGCACACAATTAGGGGCTGACCCCGTAACCATCAACATCCCACCCGGTGGTGAATCTTTAGCTTATACAATTTTGCCATCACCAACAGGTGACACACCGATTACAGTCGCATCAGGTACAGCGGGCTTTACGTTCGCTGGAACATTGAGCGCACCTGATGGACGGATTTTACTTGCTTTTGATGGTGCGATGCCATCTTTGACTGTGATGCTTCCTGCTGGGACAGAACCTTATACACTTGTTATTCGCTCATCTGACCCAACTTTGGGCGGTACGTTAACCATTTCTCAAAGTGGTGCAGTTGCTTCAACGACAACCTCTGCTCCGAATCCTGTTGTTACAGAAGAAGTGACAGGTAACACAGGAAATCCACCACCAGCAAACCAATGTGCAGCTGTTGCGGGTGGAAATGGTTCAAACGTTCGTACAGGTCCAGGTACTGATTATGGTGTTTTACGGACTTTAGCCCCCGGTGATTATCTGATTGTTACAGGGCAAAATAATGGTTGGTATACAGATGGCGTGGCTTGGGTTGCTGGTAGTGTTGTAACTTTGACAGGTCCTTGTGATAATTTACCCCAAGCTGCTGTAACAACTGCTCCACTTGCAACAGCAACCGCTGTCCCACCGACACAAACCACAGATACAACACAACCAACAGCGACCTATACAGCAACAACTGAAACAACTCAGCCAACAGCTACTTATACACCAACTGAAGATGTTCAAATTGCTGTGATTGATAGCGACCAACTGAACATGACTGTAGACCGTGATGCAGGCGGAACATACACCAATGATGTTTCTTCACCCAATGGGGATACAAAAGATCGTATTCGTTTGACGATTGATAATTTAAGCAACCAAACACCAAATAATTATCGTGAATTATCAATTACACTCGTTTGCTCTGGTGACGGTGCTGCCAATTTACGTTGGGGTACAGGTGGTCCAACTAGCCCGAACCCTAGAGGATGTAATGAATCCATTACTGCTGTTCATACCAACGATAGTAACCAAACATTCATCAATGTAGAGATGACAGGTTCAGGTTATATTCAATATACGATTATCGTTACTGTCATATCATAATCAGTAACAAGATTTAGAGGGTGGGTATTTACTCACCCTTTTCTTTTCATACTTATTATTTACAGAATATAGGCTTCTTCATGAATAAACAGGCAACACTTGATAGAATCCAAGAGATTGGTTTAATTGCTGTTTTACGAGGTACATCACTAGATCTTACCTTGAAAATGGTCGATGCACTCATCGCTGGTAGTATAAGGGGCATCGAAATTACGTATACGACTCCCAACGCACCACAGATTATTACACAACTGGCTTCACAATATGGCGATGATTTGTTGTTGGGAATGGGAACATTGACAGAACCTTATCAGGCTCAAGAAGCTGTTGATGCAGGTGCGAAGTTTTTAGTGAGTCCTCATTGCGACCCTGAATTGGCTAATGCGATGGTCAAGACAGGGGCGGTTATCATGATGGGAGCGCTGACACCATCTGAAGTCAAACTATCACATAAGCTCGGTAGTGATGTTGTTAAAGTTTTTCCTGCTGGTGCTATCGGTGGTGCTGACTACCTTAGATTTTTAAAAGGACCCTTCCCTAATATTCCGATGATGCCAACAGGCGGTGTCACAGCCGATAATCTAACTGACTGGTTTGACGCAGGGGCTGTAGCTGTTGGTGCTGGAAGTACACTCTGCCCCACTCACCTTGCGCTCGACGGTCGTTTTTCAGAAATTACGGAAACAGCTAAATCGTTTATACAAGTTTTGGGTACAATTAAGCGATAACAACAGCCATAACCCATAGCGAAAGCCTAATTTGTATGGACAATTCTAACCCATCAACACCCCGATTATCATTTACAGGGTCACAGGTCATCACAATCTGTATTAGCTTTTTATTTTTTGTGGTTGGGGGTTATGGCTTGCTTAAGGATGGTGTGGAAGAGGCAATAACACCTCATATATATACACCTTATCGAATCCCATATGTTATGGTTTCACGGGTTGGTTTTGCAGATATTGAAAATACCATCCAAGAATTTGCAGATAAAATTTAACAAGATGAACTCCAATTCAATCGATTTCTATATGAGTTAGACTACAATTTTTATCATCGAGTGACAGAGCTTGAACTTGATGAGGCGACTGTATGGATGGTTGATGCCTTTCTCGAATATGCGGATGTCTATTTTGTACTTGCCTACTATTGTGAACTCGATAATCTATACACCTTTCGATGTACACCATTACACTCATTTTCCTAAAATAAATTGAGGGCAGACTACCACCAGACAAAATTTGATGGTAATCCGTGATTGTTTGTTTAAAGGTGTTGATATGCAGGGAGTGTCAAAAAGTCTTCAAATGTATCTTCGCGTATCATTTTGTCAAAGAGTTCCATCGCTAATTGGAATTTACCCGATTGGAAACGCTCATCACCCACTTCTGCACGTATCGCATCCATTTCTTCTTCTAATAATTGCCCGAATAATGCAACTGTGAGGGGGCGACCATCAGCAAGTGTTACATTGTGATGCAACCATTGCCATACTTGCGCGCGACTGATTTCAGCAGTGGCTGCATCTTCCATCAAGTTATAGAGTGGGACACAGCCATTACCATCAAGCCATGCTTCTAAATACTGAATCCCGACTTTCAAGTTCAGGCGTACGCCATCCTCTGTGATTGTACCTTGATTGGGTGTCAGTAAGTCACTGGCAGAGACTTCAACATCTTCGCGCTGGCGGTCAACTTGATTCGCTTGTGGCATATATTCATCAAATACATCATTCGCGACTTTGACAAGCCCTGGATGAGCAACCCATGTACCATCATGACCATCTTGGACTTCACGGAGTTTATCATTACGGACTTTATCGAGCGCGGCTTGGTTGGCTTCTGGATCATTTTTGATAGGGATTTGTGCTGCCATACCACCCATCGCATGTGCGCCCCGACGATGACATACTTTAATCACATAGAGGGTGTAATTGTGCATAAAGGGTACAGTCATGCCGACTTGAGCGCGGTCAGGTAAAACATAATCAGCGTGATTACGGAACTTTTTGATATAACTAAAAATATAATCCCAACGTCCACAATTTAACCCAGCGGAATGTTCTTTTAGCTCATATAAGATTTCTTCGGCTTCAAATACCCCTAATATCGTCTCTATCAAAACCGTTGCTTTGATACTCCCCTGTGGTACACCTAATTCATCCTGTGCAAAGACAAATACATCATTCCATAAGCGAGCTTCGAGATGACTTTCGAGTTTTGGTAGATAGAAATACGGTCCTGTTCCACGCTCAATACCTTCTTTTGCATTATGGAAGAAGTATAGACCGAAGTCGAATAATCCACCGGGGATAGGTGTTCCATCGACAACAAAATGACGCTCATCAAGATGCCACCCACGCGGGCGAACCATCAAAATTGCTGTTTCATCATTTAGCTCGTAGAATTTCCCGTTTGGGTTTGTGAATGTAATTGTTTGTCGGATTGCATCACGGAGGTTAATCTGCCCCTCTAGCATATTATCCCATGTTGGGGAATTCGCATCTTCAAAGTCTGTCATAAAGACTTTTGCACCACTATTCATTGCATTAATGACCATCTTACGTTCAGTTGGTCCTGTGATTTCAACGCGTCGGTCTTGTAAGCTGGTTGGAACAGGTGCAACCCGCCATGTCATATCTTTACGAATCGATTCTGTTTCAGATAAGAAGTCAGGCATTTGACCCGCATCAATTGCTTCTTGGCGAGCAATGCGTTTGGTTAATAGCTCTTCTCGACGTGCTGTAAAGTTACGTGCTAATTTTGCGAGAAACCCGATCGCCTCTGGTGTCAGTATTTCCATAAACTCAGGACGAATATCACCGAGAATTTCGATACCGTCTTCGTAACTTGATTGTGTCATTGGAGAATCCTTTTAATAAATGATTATTTAACATAATGATTGATATGTAATATAGAATAAAACAACCGCAGTGAGTAGTCTTTCTCTAAATGTATTCAGGCGATTACTCTAAGACAGCTCATAATCTATCTCAATTAGGAAAGATTCTCAAACCGCCAGTAAGTAGATACAATGACTGATAAATATAAGTTGTTACAAGGTTATCACTTTGAATCAGAATAACCCCCATGTCAGTATCATCATTCCAACCTACAACCGACCCGCGGCTCTATCAAACTGTCTTTCGGCTATTGCACAATTAGATTATACGCCCTATGAGGTGATTGTAGTTGACGACGGTGGAGATACCCCTTTAGATGATGAGATAAGCCAATATTCGGTTACTTTGGTTCATCAGGAAAACAAAGGAGCAGGGTCAGCGAGGAATCATGGGATTGAAGTTGCAAATGGCGATTATATTGCATTTATTGATGATGATACACAACCTGCTTCTGATTGGTTAACTCAACTTATCAACTCAGCAACTCAACATAGGGATATGATGATTGGTGGTTATACACAAAATAGACTAACAGACAATATCTATGCAGTTGCTAGTCAATTCATTATCGACATGTCTTATGAATATTATCAGACAGAACCCTCAGCCTCATTTTTCACCAGTAATAATATGCTCATACCCACAGATGCTTTAAGACAATTGGGTGGTTTCGATGAAGTGATGCGCTGTAGTGAAGACCGTGAATTATGTTTACGTTGGTTACAAACAGGGCGCAAATTACAGTATGTTCCAACAGCGATTATGTATCATGAACATCATCTAACATTTTGGGGATTTGTTAAACAACATGTCTGTTATGGTGGTGGTGCATATCAATATCGTATGCGACGTTCTCGCACATTAGGTCAATCCACCTTGATGACAAGTGAATATCGTATGATACTGAATATTTGGAACTGGCTGAGCTACCCTAGTAAACATCTACAGGGCTTCCAAGTTGTGCAAGTAACGTTCTTGTTTATCATCTGGCAAGTTGCAAATTTAGTCGGTTTTCTGTCGATGATGTTACAGGAGAAACGTATACATCATGACTGACATATCGGTGAGTGTGATTGTTCCAACTTATAATAGACCATCTGCTATCTATGACTGCGTCCAATCACTTACTCAGCTAGACTACCCTGCTGACCTACTTGATATTCTTATTGTGGATGACGGGAGTAAAGAATCCGTTAGAGGTATTATTCAAGACATTCCGAGTCCATTTCCAATTCAAGTTATTAGGCAAGAAAACTTGGGTGTATCGGTTACACGTAATGCAGGTATACAACAGGCTAAGGGTGATTTACTTGTGTTTACCGATGACGATTGCCAACCTGAACCTGATTGGATACGACAACTTGTAAAAGCGCATCAGCATGAACCCAATGCTATGCTTGGTGGACGAACAGAAAATGGATTACCGAATAATATCTACTCAACTGCTAGCCAGTTATTAAATACAGTCGTCTATAATTTTTTCAATTGTAATCCTCATGATGCACATCTTATTGCATCAAACAATATGGCTCTATCACGTTCAATCATAGATGAAATTGGCGGTTTTGTATCGCTTAGTGATGCGCCAGGAGCAGAAGACCGTGAATTGGTTGACCGTTGGCGGTGGTCTGGGTATCCTGTGCATTATGTGCCATCAGCACGGATTCGGCATTTTCATCATATGAGCTTTTGGAAATTTTGTCGGCAACATTGGCATTATGGAAAAGCTGCCTATTATTACCAGCGTGTTACCCATGATCGAAAAAGTGAAGGAACAGCCTTTGAAGGAAACTTCTATTTGACCATTTTAAAGCAATTTATCCAACCAGATGACCCACTCCCCTTTCACCAATCCCTACGTGCTGGTGTATTACTCGTCTTATCACAGGCAATATATGTTGTTGCTGTAATTGTTACGATGTTACAATATAAGCTCCAGACCAGAATAATTTAACTTGTTTCTAATATCTCTAGCCTATATTTTTATCTAAATCGAATAAGTAGGAGTGCTTTAATCTATGAAAAAATACATGTTAGTCATTTTTTTACTGAGCTTACTGGCAAGTTTATCGCTAGCACAAGCTGAACAAGAGCTTAATTTTGAGCAGTATACACTTGATAATGGCTTAGAGGTTATCCTTGTACAGGATGCGTCTGCCCCGACGGTTGCTGTTGACGTATGGTATGAAGTAGGTGGTGCAAATGACCCAGAAGGGAAAAGTGGATTTGCTCATCTCTTTGAACATATGATGTTTGAAGGTTCAGCTAATATGCCAGATGGTGGTATTGATGACCTTGTGACAACGGCTGGTGGTATCTTAAATGCCTATACCACTATTGATGTCACTGCATATTATCAAGCTTTGCCATCCCATCAATTACCCCTCGCTCTATGGTTAGAAGCTGACCGTATGGCAGGTTTGCCTGTCACCCAAACCAATTTAGATAATCAACGCGCAATTGTGATTGAAGAATTGCAATTACGGGTGACAAATTCACCGTATGGCGAGGCGATTCAAGATTTATTGACGATTCCTTATACCTATGAACCCTATCAACGCCGTGTGATTGGTAGTATCGAGGACATTAACGCTGCGCTTGTTGATGATGTTAAAGCATTCCATCGCACATATTATGTCCCCAATAATGCAACGCTCGTTGTGGCTGGTGATATTGATTTTGATATTACTCGGAATTTGGTTGATGAGCTATTTGCACCGATACCAATTGGTGATGAGCCTCCGCAACTGCCTGAGTATGTTCCTGCTGAACAAGAGGAATCAGAAATTATCACAACAGAAGACCCCTTGATTAATTTACCTGCTGTTTTTGTTGGCTATGAAACACCACCTCGTGAGTCTGATGATTATCCTGCTGTTGACTTGTTAGCACGGATTTTGAGTGTTGGTGATTCTAGTCGTTTAGCCCAGAAATTGCTCGATACAGGGCAAGCGATCGTTGCGGATTCGGTTGTATTAGATAATCGTGGACCGAGTTTGTTTGGTGTGTTGCTCTTACCGAACATGGGTGTTGAAGTTGTGGATGTTGAACAAGCATTTTACGATGAACTTCAATTGATTCTTGATGAAGGTATTCCACAAGAAGAACTAGATAAAGCGATTGCGATTATCCAAAGTGACCGTATCCTCGGATTGGAAACTGCGTTTAATTTAGCCGAAAGTGTTCAAGCTGCCAATTATTACTTTGGCGATCCACAAGCTGTATATACAGAAATCGAACAATATGAAGCGGTCACAAGTGAAGATATTCAACGGGTGCTTTCCGAGTACCTCGCAGAAACAGACCGCCATGTTATCTATGTCAACCCATCAGAAGCAGACCCACCAGCCCCAGTTGAACCCTCTGTTACGGAAGATGCTGGCGACGAAGAACCTGACTATCGCTATGTTATCGAACAATCAGAACCCCCTGCATCGCTAGAAGTTAACGAATTCACATTGCCCGCTATCAGTGAATTTGAATTAGATAATGGCTTGGAAGTGATTGTTATTGAACAACCGAATATGCCGATTATTTCACTGGATATGATTTTACCTGGTGGTTCAATTGCTGTTCCTGAAGAATTAGCAGGTTTGGCAGAAATAACAGGTGCGCTTATGTCACGCGGAACAGAAAGCCGTACCGCACAAGAAATCGCTGGTACAATTGAACAAGTCGGTGGCGCGATTGGTAGTGGTGGCGGTGGTGATAGCTTGAGTGCAGGTGTCTTTGCGCTCATCGACGATACCGAACTAGCATTTGAGTTACTCAGCGACATGATTCTAAATGCGAACTTCCCAGATAGTGAAGTTGAACGAGAACGCCAAGCCTCAATTAGTAATTTAGAGGCGAATCTTGCAGAACCCAGTTTTGTTGCAGGGCGCACCTTCAATGAATTGCTATATGCTGGACATCCCTATGGTGTTTCAACAAGTTTTGACTCTCTAGAAGCCATCACACGCGAAGATGTCGTTGACTTCTATGCGATACAGAATCAACCTGAAACAGCCGTTCTGATTATTGCTGGTGCAATTACTGCGGATGAGGGTCTCGCGATGGCAGAAACTTACTTCGGTGAGTGGGAAGGAACAGCCGAAATCGTTGAATTCCCTGCTATTGAGGAACAAACCGAAACACAGATTTACTTGGTTGACCGCCCTGGGAGTACACAAGCAGAGTTCATCATGGGTAACATCGGTTTAGAAGGGGATAGCCTCGACTTCTTCCCTGTGCGCGTTATGAATGATGTACTTGGTGGGACATTTGCCTCGCGTTTGGTACGCAATATCCGCGAAGAAAAAGGATATACCTATAGCATCGGCTCAGGATTTAGCTTCCCTGCTGATACGGGTGTCTTCCGTGTCTCTGCTGCAGTCCGCAACGATGTAATTGACCTCGCGCTTCAAGAAGTCTTCAATGAGATTGAGCGTGTCCAATCTGAGCCATTCACAGATGAAGAACTCAGTAACTCAAAATCTGGGATTATTGGGCGATTTGCTTTGAGCTTAGAGACTTATCAAGATTTTGTAGATGCGGTTGCGTCTTATGAAATACGTGGTGTCGAGCTTGACCGTTTATCTGCATATCCACAATTGGTTGATGACGTTACAGTAGACGATGTTTTGGATGTCGCCAACCGTTATATCCAATCCGATAAGTTTGTGATTGTGGTTGTTGGTGATGCCAGTGAAATCCAAGAAAAACTAGAAACCATCGCACCCGTAACACTCATCGAAACTGAATAATCTATTCAAATTGGGGAGAGGACTAAAATCCTACTCCCCAATAGCTCGATGTTATGGTTTAGCCGCGGCTGTTGCAGTCTCCATCCACGGTTCAGGTGTATTGGTGAAGGTTGCAGTTGGGGTTGGTGTCCATGTGAGTGCAATAGACTCTTCTTTATGGAAGTTCCACGGTCCGCCCTCTTTACATGGGATTTGCAAAAAGTCTAAACCCAGTGGGAAGATAAACCATTCATAACTGCCTGCTGATGGTAATGTATTGGGTAAGAATATCTGGACATTTTGTTTGAGGTCTACCAGTTCCTCATAAGTTGTGCCGTCAGGTCGATTGACGCGCAATAAATAGCGTTCAGCAACAGGACCGCGCCAATTGAATGTCAGGTTTTCATCAGGATCAATGGTATACGCACCGTTAAATGGAGTAAGTGCTTCCCAATCTGTACAAACATATTGGGGTACTTCTGGCTGAACATCACCGGGGACACGTAAAATTTGCCCAGCAATAATTGTATTTGCATCTGCTAGACAGTTACCAATAACCAATTCACTCACCAAAGTGCTATAGCGGTCTGCAATATTGGCTAAGGCATCCCCTGCTTGTATCGTGTAGCGTAATTTCCAATCATCCCGTTTTTCACAGACAGCTTCCGTTGAGCCTTCTGAGGTTGGACTTGATAAGCCTTGTAAGCCTTCAGGTGCTGGAATGTTAAAGCGAAGGGTCGATGTTGGTGTCAATGATGGTACTTGTGACGGTGGTAAAGTCGCTGTGGGTGGCTCAAAAGTGGGTGGTGGCTTCAGTGTATTGACTGGAGTCAATGACGGTAAAGGCGATGAGGGTGGAAATGTTTCCGTTGGTTCTTGTATGGGTGTCAGTGTGGGTGGTGGCGTTGGGGTTTGTTGTTGCCCAAACATAGTATTATTGATATTGGCTAGTGCAAAGCCAAATAGAACACAGACCATCATCAATACGCCTGTTACTATCCCGCCGATGTATTGCTTATTCATGTTCTAAATCTCCTTCAGGCACAGCGATGTCATCATTAGATTCTGCGATTGGTTCTTCAATTTTATTTTTGGTTGAGCGCAATTGTAATTGCCCTTCATGTAAATCATAGGTTGTGTCTACAAATTCTGCGATAAGTTGGTCATGGCTAACAATCAGGAATGCTGTTCCCTGCGCTTCAGCAATACCACGGAACAAACCCAAAACACGCCGAGCAGTTCGTGTATCAAGACCACTGGTTGGTTCATCTGCGAGGATAATTGCAGGGCGTAATGCTAAAGCGCGTGCAATTGCTACCCGTTGCCGTTGTCCACCACTCAGTTCATGGGGTAAATGGTCTGCCCAAGCATTTAGCCCAACGGCCTCTAATGCTGTTTTACCTCGTTTACGTCGTTCAAATAGATGATACCCAGGGAGTCGTAAGCCGAGGTCAATATTTTCCAGAGCCGTATAAGTTGGCACAAGTGAATAGGCTTGAAAGATAAAACCAATATTTTTGCGTCGGAATTTAGCACGTCGCCCTTCGTTCATCTTAATAATATCTGTATCGAGCAATTCAACTCTGCCGTCATCAGGTTTGTCAAGCGCACCAAGAATATTGAGCAAGGTTGTTTTTCCACTACCCGAAGGACCATAAAGAGCGACCATCTGCCCTGCTGTAACAGTTACATCCAACCCACGCAAAACCTGTAATTTTTGACCACCATTTCCAAAGGAACGGACAATATTTTCACCAATGATTAAATCACCCGAATAGAGTCTGTCGTACATTGTTTATTGTCCTTTCTTTCTACGGCGGAAGATACGTCGGAGTAAACCGCCTTTTTCAGGTGGCTTATCTTGTGGCAACATCTCGGCAAGTAAGGCTGATGTATCATCAACTTCGTTTGCTTCGGGACGCAACAATATACCTTCGGGACGAATCTCAACCGCGATACGGTCTGCACTTGATAGATGTGTTTGAACAGCAGACGGAAGTTGAATCCGCCCCTCTGCATCGAGTTTACGATCTTCCTGTGTACCTGATAAATCTTGACCGAGCGCACCATCACGTAAGGTCAAAATACGGTCAGCATAATCAGCAACACCCATATCATGCGTCACCATCAAAACAGTTAACCCATATCGTTCACGCAGTTCACCGATGAGCTTCATGACTTGAAAGGCATTCTCACGGTCAAGTGCACCTGTGGGTTCGTCTGCCAAAAGTAAGTCTGGTTGATTCGCAAGCGCTACTGCAATCGCTATCCGTTGTTGTTGACCACCTGATAGCTGATTGGGATGTTTGTGCATATGGTCAATCATACCCACTGCATCGAGTAGTTCTTTAGCTTGTTTAGTCCGTTGCCAAAATGGGACACCTGCAAGCATCATGGGCAGTGTGACATTCCGTAAAGCATTGCGATGTCCCAATAAGTTTTGACCGACATTCTGCCAAATAAAACCGACTCGTCTTAAACGATATTGAGCCAGTTGTTTCCCTTTAAGCTCAAGTAAATTTGAACCACCAACCGCTAATTGCCCCGCCGTGGGTTTATCGAGCCCGCCGAGTAGATTTAATAGTGAGCTTTTACCCGCTCCTGAAGGACCGATAATTGCCACTAATTCCCCTTGTTCCATTTCAAAGTCGATACCCCGTAAGGCGACGATTTCATGGTCAGATACAGAATAGGCTTTCACAACTTGCTGGCATTTTATATAACTCATATTTTATTGCCCTACGATAATATCGCCCTCGTTAAGTCCAGTTTCGACTTCAACGCGGTCATCTGTTTGTAAGCCTATCGTGATGTCCACCACCCGTTCGCCATCCTCAGTTTGGACAATAACAAAAGTCCGATTCTGGAATGTACGAATTGCTTCAGGAGGTAACCACAGAACATCATCGCGAACATCCAAAGGCATATCGACTTCAATTAACTGACCTGATGGGATTTCTTCAAGGGATGCCGCCACGCGAACGGTTTGGTCTGCATCACGATTACTGAGTGGAACTTGTCGTACAACACATTGAACCGCTGTTTCGGGACGATTCATCAATTCACATGCCCCTACCATACCGACGCTAAGTTGCTGTGTGTCATTAAAAGCGAGGTTTGCTGTGATTTCTAGAGGTTCTGGAATCGCTAAAATCATGACGGTATCAAAGGCTTGAACGGCATTACCGGGACTCACATTGACCTCTAATACAACCCCATCAAAAGGTGCATAGAGTGAAGATTGAGCGATATCCCCTTGTATCTGGTCGATATTGAGTTGCGCTTCATTTACGGATTGAATCTGTGAGGCGTTACCCCCACCCTCGATTGCATTCTGTAAATTGACTTCTTGTTGGACAACAGAGTTTTCAGCAGTGGTGACATTATACTGATGATTATTGTAAGACTGTGCGGCTGACCAATAGCTGGTTTGTGAGGATTGTAAATTTGCCTTTGCGGATTGAACTGCATTATAAGCATTATCAACCGTTGATGGCGATGCACTAGGGTCACCCAGTGCGTTATTATAATCACGTTCCGCATTATCTAAATCAACACGAGCTTTTTCTAGTGATTGACGCGAACTCACCACATTTGCCCATGGCGCACTATCAATTGTGCTATTTAAATTAACATTTGCGTTTGCAAGCGCAAATTGAGCATCTGTGACACTATCCCCAGAACTATCATCGTTGGATTCTAAGTTGGTGAGTGCTGTCTGTAAACTCAACTGTGCTGATGCGAGTTGGTTCTCAAGGCTATCAATTTGATAATCTGCTAACAAGCTCCCTGCTGTGACCGTATCATTACGGCGCACATTGACAGTACGAATTGTCCCAGCGATTTCAAAAGATAAATCTTGTTGGTCACGGGGTAGCCAACGACCACTAAATACTAATGATTCTTGGACTGTACCGCGTGCGACAGTATATGTTGGCTTGGCAGCAGCAGGCGCAGTCGGTATCGGTGTGACAGTCGGTTCAATTTGGGCGTTTGGATTATCGGTTTCGATTAACGAACCACATGCCGACATGATGACCAAAGATAAGATTGTGAGTGTCCGAATAAGCCATCGGTTTTGCATAAATCAACTTGCTCCGTTCTAAACATCGCCAATTTTGACGACTTGTGACAATTGCTCACGACTGAGCAATAATGAAATAAATAGCGTGACAAATAACAGAATGCCTGCAAAAACTGAATAGACAATGATAATTTCATCCCACGCAACACGTACAAGATAGGGTGGGAGTCCCCCACTAAAATCAAGCAAAGGTAAATAGAGTAAGGTCGTCATCACACCGATTGTCGTACCGCTTAAAATACCACTGGATGCCATCAGGCTCTGTAACAAAATCATGTAAATCCCGACAGATGTTCCACTCATCCCCATTGCACGGAGTGTCCCTAACTGGGATGATTGGGCGCGGAAAGATGCAGTGCTTTGGATAATTGTCCCAATTAATGTCAAGACAATAGAAGCGACAAATCCAACTGATAAAAAGCCAAGTACTCCACGTCTCCCCGGTTCTCTTTGGGCTTGTTGTAGTGTTGCCTCAGGGTCTTGCCAACGTAAAACAGGGAAATTAATATCTATGATTTGTTTCTGTACCTCATCAATATCAGCCCCATCTTTTAAGCTAAGCCATACATTCTGTGGAAGCTCTGTACCTACAGTCTCAAATAAAGGGTCGATATTGGTAATCATAACAAACCCTTCACGCGGGTCTGTGGTTGGGAAAAAGTCAAACACCCCAATCACAGGGACACGAGTTTCATACCAAGACCCTAATGCTTGAACTTGTAAAGTCACCTCTTGACCGATTGCAACGGCTAGCTCATTGACTGTATTGCTGTCGAGTAAAACGCCTGTCCGATTACCTGCTAGCTGATTAACCAATGTACCGAGGTCATCAATGGCATAATCTTCACGCCAACGGGTTACAGCCGCAATATCCCCTCGGTCAATCCCAACGACTTTCCCATCGACACGGCTTGAGCGAACAACCAATCGCGCCGTATATGACCCAAAGCGAGATACACCATATAAATCATCAATGGCGCGTAAATCTTGAACAGGTGGTGCATTATATCCTGTGACAGTTAACGTCGCATCTGCACCCGTATCAGTTTGTGCATCTGCTACAGTGACAATCACCAAGTCCGAGCCAATTGCATAATTGATGGAATCTACCAAACTGCGATCAAGTGTACTTGCCATTGAAGCAGTAAACCCCGTTAAACTGAGTGTAAATGCCATCATGAGTAATGCCCCACGATAGCGACCTTCAGACCGAGTAAGTTCGCGTAATGCCATCAATAGCGTCATATTTCGTGTGACAGCAAGTACTCTTGCTAGGAAACTCAGTATCATAGGCAATATGCGTAAAAATAAGAGCGTTGCACCGAGTGCAAATAATGTAGGACCAATAAATGTAAGTGGGTCACTAAATGGGCTATCGGCTGATGTTGTTAAGCCACCTTGCTGATTGAGTGTATATAGTACATAACCCGCAGGCACTAAAATCATGATGTCAAGATAAGCTCTTTGCCACCATGCTTTGCCACCCCGTGCCGATTGTTGACGGAAGCTATTGATATTTTGACGGGTTGTGCGCCATGCTAAAAATAGACCACTACTTGCCGCAATAAGACCTGTGGCAACACCTGTAAAAATCGCTTCTAATGTATAGGTTACTTCAAGCACAGGTGAATTAATATCAATTTCTAGGAAAGAAATCGTTTGACCGACAATCCTGACAATGTATGGACTGACAAAAATTCCAACAGCCAATGCAATCAAGACCAACATGAGCCACATTTGAATATGTATCCATAAAACACCACTTCGGCTCATCCCACGGCTACGCAATTTAACATCTTCACCTTGTTGACGTGTGACGAGCAAATTTGCGACTAAGGATACAAAATAGAGAACAAGCCCACCCACAGGTAAGATGATGATGAATAGCTGTAAAGACAGCGCATTTACTTCTTCACTAAAGGCTTTCAAGCTCTCCGTTGGTGCGACATCTTGGCGTACTCCTGGTAAAACAATATCAACATCACGCACACCTGTTTCGATATTTGCAATTAGCCCATCAATTTCTGCGGTTCGTAATTCTTCACCATCAAAAATGAGTTGCCAAGCCGCCTCATCAATTGGGTTCTGCCCTTGTACAGATTCTAGCATTGTCCACAACAAATCTTCTTCTGTCAGGAGGACAAGGTCAAAGAACTTAGGCGGGAAAACCCATGCAGGATCATCAGAGTTTATCGGACTCCATAAAGCAGTGACTTGTACTTGAGCAGGTTGTGCGCCTGCACGCTGGGCAATAAGAATATCTCCGACATTGATGCCTGAATTATAGAGGGCTGTTTCTGGTAGTAAAACAGGATAGGGTGTGCCTTCTTGCCATTCTTCAGCAGGTGGCCACTCCCCTTGTACAATTTCATATTTGTCTTCTGCCCCATTGAGGAAGGACATACCGTATGTGCCAAGCGGTTGATTGGTTTGTGTACGAACTTGCCACGAGCCACCGCGCACATATTTTACATTTTGGATAACATCTAAACCAATTTCACGGACGAAGCCCTGCTGGACGGCGGCAGAGGCATTGGTGACATCATCAATTGTGATATTGCCGTTCCATGCACCCAGATAGCGAAACCGAAAATTATAATCAGGTTCTTCTAAACGGCTATCAAGAATATCGCTATATACGGAATCAACATATAGTGGAAGGCTAAGTGCGAGTGTTGTTGCGACAGATAAACCAACAATTACCCATAATACCAATAATAGATGCTGACGAATGCGTTCGATTGTAAAAAGTAAGATGTCAATGATTCTGAACACAGTGAATTGCTTTCTGGATGGATTGGTGTTTGGTCTCGGACAGTAATATGCTTGATTGACATAAATATTTGCCAAGTAAAATGTAAACTTTTTGTAAACTCAGTAAATATTTAATGCCTTGTTCATCTGTCAGGGCAAGGAAAACCTCACCCTAACAAATATTAGCTATATTGATTTAGAAACTCGGTAGAATTTCTTCCATTGATGGGTCTACCTGAATGGCACAGTCAAAGAACTGACCAAAGTAATTAAATACTTGGTCAACTGCTGGGTCATAGGGTGGGACAGCTGCCGCACACCCACGATAGTTATCAGAGAATAGTTGGGCTTCTTCTAGCTCTGCTTCAAGGTCTGCATCTTCGAGTACATAACGGTCAAATGCGCGAATCAACCATAAACCTAGTAAGGCATCCCCTACTCCTTCGACACTACCGCCAAAACCTGTTGGAATTGCGATTGTGCTTGGATCATCCAACTTGAAAGCAATGTCAGTATAAAGTTGCACTGTTTCTGGACTTTGTAAGGTCACCAATTGTGGATTTGAGATAACACTACGACGGGCAGGCATAGCTGTTAAAAGTGCTGGATTTGTACTGAGTGAGCTAATGAAACGATAGCACGCATCAGCAAAATCAGTGCTAGAGCTCACATACAAAGCACCCATATCATAGTTTACTGCTGAATATTGTGTACCTGCTGGGAATGGAACAGGAATTTGTGGATTGTTGACGTTATTATTATCGTCCTCATCATCACCTATACCTGCTAGGTTACCTGCTGTGAAGGCGTTGAGAATTTGAGTATAAAGTGGAAATACATCATCACCACCACCAAATCCAGCACCGGGACCAAAATTAGCCAGTTGTTCATAGTTAATGTAACCGTCTTTGGCAAGGTCAAGCACTTGGCGAATCGCATCAACAGTTGCAGGTGATGTGAAATCAATTGTGACAGGTTGTGTACGATAATCAATTGGTAATCCACCATATGCTGCAATCAAGTTTGTAAGATGTGAGCCACCACCCAAATCTGTTGCACTAAACGGTGCTGGGTCTTCTGGGTCAAATTTCAACGTCCGAAGTGTGTTTTCAAAGTCAGTCACTGTCCAACCAGAATAGGGTGGGAATGCGCCACCTTGATTAAACAAATCGGTATCATAGACCATCGATTGTGGTTGAATATCGATTGGTAAGCCATAAACTTGACCATCACGGGTTGTCTGATTCAAAATACCATTCACAAAGTCTGATGGGTCAACCGAAGGGTCACTAGAAATCAAAGGTGAGATATTGAGCAATAAACTAATATCACCGCTCTGAACAACATTACCTGTTGTATAGAAGCAGTCATATTGTTCTGACATATCAGTCAGTGAGTTGCCACTAAAGAAGGTTGCACCCGTTAAATTGACATTAACAACATCTGGGTTAAAAGACACAAAATCATCAATAGCAGTATTCCATGCTTCTTCATTCGGAATATTATTTGTAAAGCCACTAATTCCAAATTCTAGGGATATTTCACCCTCACTGATAATGAGGTCAGGCGGTGGTGTTGCAACGATAATACTCATATCTTGCCCACGCTCATCTGCAATTACAAGACGGTCAAGGACTTCGACTTCTATCTCTTGTAATGCAGTAGCTGGTTCAATACCATCGTCAGCGACTTTATTAACAGCAACATCGAGGAACGCACCATAGCGTATATCAGGTGGGGAAATTGCAAAGTCAATATATTGATTCACTAATGCAAGGATTTCGTCAGATGGGTTGAATAAGCTGGCGATTGCACCTTCATCACCTTCGTCTGAACCAAGCAAGCTACGGCGAGCAGGAACTATACCCAAAAATGAGTTGGACAATTGTGGGTCTTGCGAGACATATTTGATGAATTCATAAGCTTCTTGTGGATACTGTGTACCCGAACTCACTGCTAGACCATTTGTTGATAGCCCAATAAAGCCACCGGGAAGGGTTGTGACTTGGAAATCTTCCAATCCAAAACCACCTGCGGATGTGAAAATTGCAGGGACTAGAATCACAGGTGCATCTTGTAAGAATTGGAATCCACCACCAAAACCGGGAGTAATGCCGTCAGCGCGTAAGTCAGCCCATACTTGAACGAGTTCTTCAAAGGCAGGATTAGAATAATCAGGTGCGCTAGGGAATTGCAAATCATCGACAACCCGTTGACCACCACTTAATGAGTAAAAGAGCATATCAAGGCTACCGCTGAGGTCAATAAAAGCAGGCGTTTGGACATTCCCCTCATCGTCATAGCTGGTGAGTTCTCGTAGCGCAATATCGACATCTGCCACACTAAACCAACTATCAGGATAAGGCAGGTTGTTTTGGTCAAAAATATCAGGGCGATAAGCTATCCCAATCACATCGGCAACCATAGGGACACCCCAAATGCCACCATCCCATTGGAATGACTGCCATGCTGGGAAGTAGAAGTCATCAACGTTAAATGTTGGGTCACTTAAAACTAAAGGTGACAAGTCTAGCAAGATACCTGCACGTGTAACCTCTGTTGTGACTTGCCCGACGGATGATACAAGCAATACATCAGCTTCACTTGCGTATGCTTCCATACTATCAAGGTAAGATTCGACATCTGCTTGTGGGGTGAATTGTGGATTTTGTTCAGCCGACTTGACATTTACTCTAATGTTAGGATATTGCGCTTCAAAACCTGCAATAGCTTCATCAGGGAATCCATCAATCAAAAACTCAGGTATCGCTACTGAGATGGTGACAGTTTCCTGTGCGCTAATTGGCACAAGCCCAATCGTGATCAGTAATGTAAAAACGAATAGTGCTGAAAAGCGATATTTCATTCTTGTTGTTCTCCTATAGCATGTATGGTTGTGACAAAATTTGGTATATAGTTCTCCCATTTTTATTACGTAAAATGGTTGAAAAAGTTTTACTATCCCCATATCGAAATGAATCATTTCACAAAAAAGGGTTGCTGACAATAGTAATTGGTAGATAAATTTATGAATTTGTTCATAATATCCAAGTTATTTAAGGTTCATATGGGTTGAATAGATGTCATATCATGTTTAGGTCTTGGCGTTTTTAAGAGTGTCGGTGTGATGACATGCAAAACAATATCTGCGCTAAAGTGGGCAATCATAGCGGCGATAAATCCATACGTCAAAAATACCCAACCGAATACAATACCCGCTATCCCATTTAAAACAATTGCGCGAATAATAATCAATGGCGTTAGCTTTGTCATCGCGGATGTTGCTGGCAAATGTCCTAGTCCAAAGAGCAAAGCAGAGAGGAAAATTGCAACACCGACCCACGTTTGAGCAGTAGATTGTGTGACTTGTGTCAGTAACCATGTCATGCCTGATACTAAAAATAGTCTCGTCATGATTTCTTCACTCATCCCACCATAAAAACAAGCTAGAAAGCGTTTCCATAAGGCAATGTCATGCTTTGTATCTTGTAAAGCTGGCGGTAAGTGCGAGCGAAATATAACGACTTCTATCGCTATCATGAGCGATGATGCAAGGATACCTGCTAGGATAGCGATAAATAGGCTACCCCAAGATGACGTAATAGATAAGCCTATTGCTTGGGTAGCAAGTAATCCGAGTAAAGTCAAAATGGCAAATATGACTGCGCCTTGTATGACCGATAAAAGCATTAATCTTGATTTTGGTATTGTGACTTCTGCGAGTTTATGTTTATTTATTTCAAAGGCATAAGGCAATATCGCGATTGCACCAAAAACTGCCCCACCCCATAACAGAGTATAGTGACTCCAGTTGAGTGTATCCATTAGTTTATTCTTTCCCCTCTTCTGCTGGCATGATAATAGAACTGAGTTTGCGTCGTTTACGCCCTTCTTGCGGTGTCATATATGGCTGAAGTAAAGTCTGGATTTGTTGAGTAAAGGTCATCAGTTCTTCATTAGACATGTAGATGGGTACAGTGTTATACCCGACACCATCATCTTCTAAATTCAATTCTTCTTTCGAGCGTAGATAATGCGTAAAGTCGGCAAGTAATGAAAAAAGGAATGTTGTGAAGAAGTGTGCATGATCTTCTTTTGTTGCATTTTGTAATTCTTCTTCTGTCAGAGTTAACGATTCTTCATCAGCTATTTTGTATACTTTCTCGACTGTACCCCGTATGGGTCGTTCTTCTGTAATTGTCAATAGACCGCCTTCATATAGTGTATTGATATGGCGATAAAGCGTTGCAACAGGGACATCTGATAAAAAGCCTGCCACTTGCTGTGATGTCATCTCTTGCCCACTCATGATGGACAATATTCGCAAACGAACAGGATGGAAAATTAGATTGAGTTTGTCTTGATTCATTATTATTCTCACTTTTGATAATAATCTTATTATCAATAATGAGAATAATCAAGGGGGATTTAAAAACTGATTATTAATCCAATTGTTTTAAGTCGATTTTAGTAGGTTAAAATGGGGATAAATGCGGGAGTAAGGAGAGCATAACACTCCCCTTACGGATAGTTAAATTAGTTGTGAGCGACTAAATTACTCGCCACCTTCAAGCAGTTCAACTTCTACAGGTTCCCATTCTTCACCTGTCAAATCAAAGTCCATGCCGTCCATGTCACTCATCGCCAATGAATCGTTTGCAGCTTGAGCAAGGTCAGAGCGCCAAGCATCCATTGACGGTTCTTCGCTGATGACTGCCCCGTCAATTGCAACGGCAACAGTTTGCGCCCAAAGGTCTTCATCCATAACACCAATACCTGCTGGTGATGGCCAAATCAGCTTATTAATTTCATTCATTTGCCATGTTTGATGACTTGCACCTAATGTTGAGCCGTTATCGAGTACGATTTCAACACATTCATCGGGATTATCACGGCAATGAATCCAACCGTGGAAGCTAGCTTTCAAGAACGCAGTCGCGATTTCTTCGTTACCGTCTTCAGCTAACCAATCTGCATTAACAAAGATATGGTCTTGTAACATCGCTGTACCTACATCATTGAAATCAATAACATTCAAGTCTTCTGGTTGGAATAATTCACCAGTTTCTGGATTAATTTGTTCCAAAACTTGTGCATATTCGTTATAGGTCATTGCTTGTGCAGCATCCACTTCACCATTGATCAAGAGTGACATATCAAATGGTTGCTGAACCATGGTGACATCATCAGCATTATCAGGATCAATACCAACAGCGCGCATCGCTGCATAGAGTTCGTGTTCGTTACCAAAACCCCATGTACCAATGTTCATTCCTTCAAAGTCTTCTACAGATTCAATACCTGTATCGACGAATGAAACTTCTAATGTACCACTACGTTGGAAAACTTGTCCGATATTAACAAGATTAACGCCTTGTTCGTTGGATTCAAGTACCTTAGGTACCCATGCAATACCAAATTCTGCACCACCAGATGCGACAACCTGTTGAGGTACAATTTCGACTGCACCTTCTAAGATCGTGACATCTAAGCCTTCGTCTTCATAAAAACCAAGCTCAAGTGCAGCATAATAACCTGCAAATTGTGCTTGTGCGACCCACTGTAATTGCAAGCTAACAGGGGTTAATTCATCATCCTGTGCTGTACCAAATCCAGCCGAGAACACACCTAGAACCAAAACAATTACTACGAATAAACTTAACTTTTTGTGCATAAGAGGTTTCCTCCGTCTGCTATATATAAAATGAACAATAGCGACCTAACACAGATAAAAATAAAAAGCATCGATTGTGTTATTTCACCAATTGCTTCTCACTAAGGATAAGCCTAATTGAATGATTATGCCAATACATTGCACAATTCTCACAGAAATTGGCAATATCAATTAGTCAGTTTTACGGAATGACACATGCCAAGGCATAAATTGGCGTTCTGCAAATAGTACAATGAGATAAAATGAGATACCAATAATCGAAGCCATCACAATTGCCGTCCATGCTTTTGCAAAATCAAATGCCGATGCCTCTTGTGTGATATAAACGCCTATAGTTGCACGAGGACCGCCGAAAAACTCAGCTACTACAGCACCTATTAAGCTCAATGCACTCGCAACGCGTAAAGCACTGAAAATATAGGGGAAAGCATTCGGTATCCGCAAAGAAAAAAGTATCTTAAATGGGCTTGCCGCATAAGATTGCATTAATTCTAGCTGGGTTGCTTCAACCATTGTCAGACCCCGTACTGTATTAATCATCGTCGGGAAGAACACAATAATCGCTACAATCGCCATCTTAGAGGCAGGGTTGGTCAAACCAAACCAGTTATTCATAATCGGAGCAAAGGCAATAATTGGTACAGAATTTGCGGCAATCGCAAAGGGCATTGTGGCTTCACTAATAATCGTCCAGCGGGCTGTAATTAATGCAACCATAATCCCAGACCCACATCCGATGACAAATCCGCCAACGGCTTCCCACAAGGTTGCACCACTTGCATTAAATAAAAGTGAGCTTTCGGCTGGGTCTAACCATAAATTGAACTCGTGCATGAATTCACCGAAAATAGCGGATGGTTTTGGCAAGAGAAATTGCTGAATATTGAGGAGGACAACCAATAATTCCCATAGTACGATAACGCCAACTGCAATAGCGATGGTTGGGAAATAATACTTTAATCCACTACTTAGGCGGTCAGCAAATGAAGGCGTATTATCTACTTTAACTTTAGTTGCCATCCCTATACCTCATGTGCATCACGTAATAGCTCACGGACTTCTGTGACCATCTGATAATAATCAGGACGTTCACGAGTTTCAAAATTACGGGGATATGGCAGTGAATTATCAACAATTTCTGTAATGCGTCCAGGGCGAGGTGACATAACCACGATACGACTCGATAAAAATACAGCTTCTGCAATGCTATGTGTGACGAAGATAACAGTAACTTTGGTTCTATCCCAAATATCAAGTAATTCCAAGTTCATCCGTTCACGCGTAAACTCGTCTAATGCCCCAAATGGCTCGTCCATCAGTAAGATTGAAGGTTCAAATGCTAAGGCGCGGGCGATCGAAACCCGTTGTTGCATCCCACCTGATAATTGCCACGGATAGTGATTCCCAAATTGCCCAAGTTCAACCAACTCTAACATTTCTTGCGCGCGGTTTTCTCGTTCTGCTTTAGAATATCCCATGACCTCTAATGGCAATTGCACATTTTTAGTGACTGTCCGCCACTCATATAGTGTAGCCGCCTGAAAGACCATACCATAATCACGGTCAAGACGTGCTTGCTGAGGGCTTTTACCATTTACCTTTAAATCACCTGAACTCGGTTGAAGCAAATCAGCGACTAAGCGCATCAACGTTGATTTACCGCAGCCCGAAGGACCAATCAGAGAGATAAACTCCCCTGCATGAATATCCAAATCAATATCCTTAAGCGCGATTACTTCTTCATCGGTGTTGGGGTTGAAGATTTTATTCACCCCTTTAGCTGAGATTGCAACTGCTTGTTGTTGAGCCATATAATTACCTTAATCAATCGTGCGGATATAACCACGTAATACAAATCGTTCTGTGAGGTTCACTGCTACAAAAAATAAAATACCGACTGCTGCTGCGATGACAATGGCTGCCCATAATTTGGGTGTCGATGTCAAACTATAGTCAGAGCTAAAATCTAGAATCGCACGTCCCAAACCATCACCAATACCAGAGGGTAACTCACCGATAATTGCACCCACCACACTTGCTGTAGCAGACACCTTTAATGCTGTGAAAATATAAGGTAATGCCGCAGGAAAGCGTAATTTCCACATAATTGTCCAGCGATCAGCCGCGTAAGATTCCATCAATTCAATTTGGGCGCTTGCAGGTGACTGTAGTCCACGTAGTGTATTAATCGTAACAGGGAAAAATGTGAGATATGCCGCGATAACTGCCACAGACAGAGGGCTTGCTCCCAGCCAAATAACAACCATGGGTGCAATCGCCAAAATCGGAATCGTCTGAGACGCAACCACATAAGGTAATAGACCGCGTTCCATCAAATGGGAATGTGCAAATAATGAGCCTAATCCAAAGCCCAATAACGCCCCAAATACAAAACCAAATATAGCCTCACTGAAGGTATACACACCTGCATCTGCAAGGATACGAACCAAGAGTAGCTCACCATTACGACGCGCTGGTTGCAACATAGCTTCGGCTATCATCTGTAAATGTGGTAAATTGAGGTCATTTAAAATCTTGAGGTCAAGCAATACCAGTTGACGAGCCTCTTTTAATAATTTCTCATCAGCAAATTCACCCGTTACTGTCCCCACTTTTTGACCAATCATATCGCGTACTGCATTCACATCACCCGCTAAATCTGCACGTACCGCAATACTTAAACGCCCTGGAAACTCGGGTTGTATCGGTAAAAAACCAAATCCTTCAGCACGATCTAAATTATCAAGGTATCGTAAATTTTCAAGTGGAAGGTCTACTACCTCATCATCTTCATCGAGTGGATGCGGTAACATCAAATCATCAAGGTCTTTACGGTCTGCAATGATATAGTCTACTTCGCCCGTATCAAGCCCAACCAATGCAGAGTCTAATGTAGGGTAACTATCGTAAACCCAGTTTTCTTGTGGCAATGTAATTTTATAATTAATTGAATCTGCAAAAGACTTGCCAGCTTCCCATCCGACCATCAAGACAGAAAGCGCGATAAAGAATCCTAGTACGCGCGTTACCTTCGGGGTGGACATAATTAGAAGAGCTAAGACAACTAAAATAGCAAATAAGATAAGTGTTACCGTATCATGACCACCTAAAGTTGGGATAACAAATAACAGACTATCTAATATCAGGAGTGCAACAAAAAATATATATGGGCTGATTTTAGGTTTTATAAAAAGGAGAACAAGCCCAATCCCGATACAAAGTAGCGTTATCCCAGTCCATATTATAAGCCCATTCCGCATGACATCTAGCAATATATTTTCGTCGAGTGCTTCCGTTCCAATTTCAGTTGCCCAATTATCAGCATATTGTGCTAGCGGAGAGATGATGTCTTTGGGGTCATTCTCTGTCTGCCCTGCCATCCAAATTGCCAATTGCCCAACCGTTGATTCAACTAGAATCTCGTCTTCAAGGCTTGCATTTTGAAAAGTCGCCAATACAGAAAAGGTTAATCCCATTGCGATAAGAGACAAGAGAATCAGCATCGGTTTTTGGAGTTGTTGCCACAGAGACGGCGATGATGCTGATGGGATAGAAGACGCTACGGAAATATCAGTCATAAATAACCTATGGGATGTTTCATGCGTTCAAATAAAAATTAGAATTAACGCTATATTCTAAATTAACAGGTCTACAGGGATAAGGTTGAAGCCCTACCCCTATATTCTATTTTTGTTGTTACGAGACTTCGACCAGTGCTTTACCAAGAATATCCATTGCTGTGTCCATATCTTCTGCCGAGACGTTCAGATGTGGTGAGATACGAATCACATTATTATTCAAGCCACCCTTGCCTGTGAGCAAACCGAGGTCTTTACATTTATCCATCAGTGCAATTGTACGTGCTTTATCTGGATTCTTTGTACCCGGTTCAACAATCTCAATTGCTTGCATCAAGCCCATTCCGCGTGCTTCACCGATGAAAGGAAATTCTGATGCAAATTCATCTAATTTTTCAGCCATGCGCGCACCTTGCACCGCACAGTTTTCAGGTAAGTTATGGGCTTCCATATATTCGATGGTTGCTAGTGCCGTTGCCATCGTCACAGGATTACCACCAAATGTAGAGAATGTCGCACCTTGTAAAGCATCCGCAACTTCCGCAGTCGCGATTGTACAGCCGATTGGTGAGCCGTTCCCCATGCCTTTAGCAAAGGTCATAATATCAGGTTCAACATCCCATTGTTCAATCCCAAACCACTTACCGCCTGTGCGCCCCCAACCTGTTTGGACTTCATCAGCAATAAATAAACCACCAGCGGCTTTCACGATTGGCATAATGCGTTGGAAATAATCCTTTGGTGGAACAATAAACCCACCGACACCTTGAATGGGCTCTGCCATAAATGCAGCAATCCGTCCATTGGTAGTGGTTGCGATAGTTTCTTCTAAATCTTGCACACATAAATCAACAACTTGTTCAGGGCTGAGACCAGCAGGAGCGCGATATGTATATGGGTTGCGGACATGTTTTATGAATGGGTCAACAACACCGCCCAAACGCCATGAGCCATGCGCCGTTAGACTCATCGCCAACATCGACCGCCCAGAATACGCGTGACGTAATGTGATGATTGTTGGATTACCAGTATACATACGTGCCGCCAAAACCGCAGTTTCATTAGCTTCTGTACCACTGCTGGTAAAGAAACATTTTTGCAAGCGTTCTGGTGTTAAAGAAACGACTTTTTCGGCAAGGCGTACCATCAATTCATTCACATAAATGGTCGAGGTATGTTGGGCTGTTTTCAGTTGTTCAATGGTGCGTTCTGTCACTTCATCATTACAATGCCCAACTGAGACGGTAAGGATACCCCCACAAAAATCTAAATAACGGTTGCCATCTATATCCCAGATATATTGGTCTTTTGCATGGTCAACAACCAAAGGATTAGCACTGTGATAGGGTGCAACGGCTGGAAACATAACTTTTTTATAGCGTTCCATTACTTCTGCGGATTGTGTCATAAAAATTCTCCACTTGAATGATCAAATTATAAGTTATAGTGCCTATCAAATATTTGCACAGTGTATCCAAAGAATACGATTGTGCCTATGTCGTTTCTTACAAAATTTTGCTCATGGTAACATACTTACACAATGTGTCCAAACAATATCCACTCTATAGGACAGTCTGTACAAAGATAATTTTATGCCTTTGTTCGATTTAATGGTAGAATTTAGTGAATAAGTCTAGCAAAGTCTAGTATTTTAGTCGAATTGTACAAAATGGCGACAATCTGCATCATCTTTTGTGATGTTTTGCCATTACTGAAAATCAATGCGACTGCGATAGTTTTTATCTAAGGAGATTTTTATGACCAAAACAATCAAAAATTACATCAATGGTGAATGGGTTGATGCAACAGCAACAGATATGATACCAGTCTATGACCCAGCAACTTGCGAAGTTTTAGCAGATTGCCCCGACTCTAATGCAAAAGATGTGGATACTGCTGTCCAAGCTGCCAAAGGCGCATTTGAAGAGTGGCGCAGTACCCCTGTCATGAGTCGTGCTCAATATATGCACCATTTTAAAGTATTAGTTGAAGAAAATTTTGAAGACATTTCACAGATTGTTGTTAAAGAACATGGCAAAACAATGGATGAAGCGCGTGGTGAGGTTCGTCGTGCGATTGAAAGTATTGACTTTGCAATCAGTGTACCTGTTTTGATGCGAAGTGACGGGCTGGAAGATATTAGCTCAGGAATTGATGAGACTACTTTGCGTCAACCTGCTGGTGTCTTTGCTGCTATAACACCTTTCAACTTCCCATTCATGGTGCCATTGTGGTTCTTACCTACTGCGATTGCTTGTGGGAATACATTTATTCTTAAACCCTCTCCACAAACGCCACTCAGCACCGAAATATTATTTGAGATGCTAGACGAACTCGATTTACCTGAGGGCGTTGTTAATCTGGTAAATGGTGGTGTGCCTTCCGCAACTGCCATCATGGAACATCCTGATATTACAGGTGTCTCTTTTGTTGGTTCTAGCCCAATTGCAAAAGTTATCTATGAGACCTGCACACGCAATGGCAAACGGGTTCAAGCACAAGGTGGTGCGAAGAATTACATCGCTGTGATGCCTGATGCCAATATGGAAGCTAGTGTGAAGAACATCCTTGGGGCAGCTTATGGCTGTGCTGGACAAAGATGTTTAGCAGCAGGCGTTGCGATTGGCGTTGGGGATGCCTATGACCAACTCAAAGATGAACTCACCCGCCAAGTGGAAAATCTCAAAGTTGGCTATGGCTTGGATGAAACAACCCAAATGGGAACTGTTATCAGTGATTCCGCAAAACAACGTATTGAAGCAATGATTACAGAAAGTGCTGAAGAAGGTGCTGAAATTGTTATCGATGGGCGTGGCATCACGGTTGATGGTTACGAAAAGGGTGCGTGGGTCGGTCCGACTCTGATTGCAGGCGTAGAACGCGATACCAAAATGGCAACCGAAGAAGTATTTGGACCTGTTCTTGCTTTGATGAAAGCAGATAGTTTTGAAGAAGCAGTCGATATTATCAACAGTAGTCACTATGGTAACGCCGCAAGTATCTTTACAAGCAATGGTATGCAAGCGCGTGAATTTAAGTATCGTGTGCAAGCAGGGAACATCGGTGTCAACATTGGTGTTGCTGCCCCGTCGGCATCTTTCCCGTTTGGTGGGCAAAAAGATTCGTTCTTCGGAGATTTGCATGGACAAGGTACAGACTCGATTGAGTTCTATACGGAACGTAAAATTGTGATTGAACGTTGGGTATAGGGGTCTATATGTCATCATTAAATACCTTTGGTGCGATTATGACACATGCCGTTACCCTAGAATCCAGTCTATATGATTATTATTCCAATCTCGGTGATGCTGACCGCGCCAAAAGTGCGGATAAGCGTCGTAAAAAAATGGAACGGGTTCGGCGAGAAAATGTGGTTGAAATCACCCTAGAACCGATTGATGGGTTAGATGAAGCTGATTATGTGCTGAACTTAGAAGATACATCGCCTGATGGGCAAAAAGTAGTTGAGCAAGTTGCTGCACAGTTTTATAGTGATGTCGCTCCCAAAATTAATGTCAGGCAAGCTCAGCGCGCACTTGAACGCTGTAGTAAAGAACACGCAGAATTGAGTAAATAAACAAAATCAGGGCATGGGCAACCGTGTCCTGTTGCGTTTTTTAGAGCAAACTTTATTGAAATTGCTATAATCAAAAATATCAATTTTCTCAAAAGGAGTTTTTAATATGAGTGATAGACGAATTGTCCGCGCCGCATTGTTACAAGCAACATGGACAGGCGACAAAGAATCTATGATTGAAAAGCATATTGACTACACTAGAAAAGCCGCTGACGAAGGCGCGCAAATTATGTGTTATCAAGAATTATTTTATGGTCCTTATTTCTGCCAAGTGCAAGACCCACAATTTTTCTCATTTACAGAGGAAATCCCCAATGGACCAACAACCCAACGGATGCAAAAACTAGCACAAGAACTGAATATGGTGCTGGTCGTTCCCATTTATGAAAAAGATGGTGTCGGTGTTTATTATAATACAGCTGTTGTTATTGATTCTGATGGCACATATAAAGGTAAATATCGTAAAACCCATATCCCCCACCTCCCAGGATTCTGGGAAAAATTCTATTTCCGCCCTGGGAATCTTGGTTATCCTGTCTTTGATACAGCCGTCGGTAAAGTCGGTGTCTATATTTGCCATGATCGTCACTTCCCAGAAGGCGCGCGGGCATTAGGATTAAATGGTGCAGAGATGGTCTTTATCCCATCAGCAACATCACGCGGTCTCAGCCAACACCTTTGGCGTATTGAACAAACTTCCCATGCCATCTTCAACACTTATTATGTCGGTACAATTAACCGTGTCGGTATTGAAGAATATGGCGATGATGACTTCTACGGTGAGAGCTATTTTTGTGACCCTAAGGGACAATTTGTCGGTGACATGGGTAACGCCCATGATGAAGAACTCATCATCCGTGACCTTGACCTCAGTGTGATTCAGGAAGTCCGTGATACATGGCATTTCTACTTCAACCGCCGCCCTGACCAATATGGCACATTGGTACAAGACACCGTTTCTAGTAGTTAAGATAAAAAATAAGCATGTAAGGGTGAAACATGTTTCACCCTTACCAAGAAATATTTATTTACTCAAATAGGAGTTGTCTTATGGATTTTGGAATTACATTTAAAGGTGACATTTCTCCAAAGCGGACGGTTGCCCTCGCCAAACAAGCCGAAGTTGCGGGCTTTAAATATGGGTGGTTTTTTGACTCACATGTTTTATGGCGTGACTGCTATCCTGTCATGGCGATGTGTATGGAACATACTGATAATATGATTTTCGGACCACTCGTGACTAATCCAGGGGTTCGTGAATGGTCTGTTGCTGCTAGTATGTATGCGACCCTAGCCATTCAAAGTGGCAATCGTATCGAAATCGGTCTAGGACGTGGGGATAGTTCACGCCGTGTATTGGGTAAAAAACCAATGACAGTTGCCAATATGGAAGCCTTTGCCGATGCTCTACGTGGCTTAGTCCGTGGCGATAAGGTCGAATATGATGAAACAGAAGCTGAATTCCCATGGGCAAATGGGTATGAATTGCCTGTATGGATTGCTGCATATGGGCCAAAAGCTCTCGGTGGTGCAGGACGTTCTGGTGATGGACTCGTGATTCAACTTGCAGACCCCGGTTTGGTGAAATACTTCTCTGAACAGGCGTTAAAAGCGGGGGAAGAAGCGGGTAAAGATATGTCGGACTATAAGATTATGTCTGCCGCTCCTGTTTGGATTGGGGATATGGACAAAGCCCGTGAACAAACGCGCTGGTTTCCTGCTATGGTCGGTAACCATGTTGCGGATATTGTCGAAAAATATGGTATGGATAGCCCCGATGTACCAAGTAGTTTGACCGCTTATATTGAAGGACGTAAAGGATACGATTATAAGGAACATGCCGATAAAGATGCTGACCATCTTGACTTTATCACAGAAGATATTGTTGATGCCTTTGGTATTCTCGGCAGTGTCGATGACCATATCGAGAAGCTCAAAGAACTTGAAGCAGCAGGTGTCACACAGTTTAATATCTATCTAATGTGTGGTGAAGAAGAGCGTATCGTTGCTGAATATGGCGAGAAAATTATCCCTCATTTCAGCTAAAGATTTTAACCACAGAGGCACAAAGAACACAGAGAATTTGTAGGGATGGACATGTCTCTATAAGGAGCTTCTGTAAACTAAATACTTAAAGGAGAATCCTATGGGAACACTATTTAAAAATGGAACAATTGTCACAGCCAGTGACATGATACAAGCAGATGTATTGGTCGAAGGCGAAATCATTACCTTAATCGGGAAAGATTTATCAGGTGATGGACACGAAGTTGTTGATTGTGCTGGTAAATACCTCATGCCCGGTGGGATTGATGTCCACACACATCTCGATTTACCCTTTGGTGGGACAATCAGCAATGATGACTTTGATGTAGGACATAAAGCGGCTGCATTTGGTGGAACAACTATGCATATCGACTTTGTGATTCAACCGATTGGTGGAACGCTGCAGGATGGTCTTAAAATATGGCGCGAAAAATCTGACGGAATCGCTCAAATTGATTATGGATTCCATATGGCAGTCACTGATTTGAGTGACGAAGTCATGAAAGAAATCCCGACCATGATTGATGAAGGGATCACCAGCCTAAAGTTATTCATGGCATATAAAAATGTATTCCAAGTTGATGATGCGACGCTATTCAATGCGATGCGTGTTGCGGCAGATAACGGCATGATTGTTATGGTTCATGCAGAAAATGGGGATGTCGAAGCAGCCCTAACCCCTGCTCTACTCGCTGAAGGCAAAACAGACCCTGTCTATCATGCCGCATCACGCCCACCAGAAATTGAAGGTGAAGCAACCAATCGTGCCGTTGTTATGTCGGGTTTGACAGGTTGTGCATTGTATGTCGTTCATATGACAACCGATTCAGCAATTGGCGCACTTCGCCGTGGTCGTGCAGCAGGTTACCCCGTAATGGGAGAGACTTGTGTTCAATATTTCTTCCTGACAGTCGATGAACATCTTGGCGCACCGGGTTTTGAAGGTTCAAAGTATGTTTGCTCTCCTCCGATTCGTAGTAAAGAGGATCAAGCCATACTATGGCAAGCTGTTCGGGATGGTACATTGCAAGTTGTGAGTACCGACCATTGCGATTTCTGGTATGACGGTGGACATGGACCTTGGAAAGAATGGGCAGAAAAAACAGGCGGTAAAGATTGGGTTGGATACGAAAAACAAGACCCATCCTATCGTCGCCCAGGGAAAGAACTGGGTAAAGACGACTTTTCGAAAATTCCAAATGGGATGCCGGGGCTGGAAGACCGCATGATGGTCATGTGGGATGCGGGTGTGAACAGTGGCAAGCTCTCCCCTTCACGCTTTGTAGAACTCAATTGCACCAACCCTGCGAAAATCTTTGGCATGTATCCACGCAAAGGCACAATCTCTGTTGGTGCGGATGCCGACATTCTTGTTTGGGACCCCGAAGCTGAACACACCATCAGTGCAGAGACCCATCATATGCGTGTCGACTATAATTGTTATGAAGGCATGACTGTAAAAGGTAAACCTGTTCAAGTCTATCAACGTGGAAATAAACTGGTTGATGGTGATGAATGGCTTGGCAATAATGGAGATGGGCAATTTATTCGTCGTAAACCGAATGCCGAAGTATTGTAATTTGTAAAGTTCATATTCCAAGATAAAATCAAGAACAATCGAGTTAGCATATAGCTCGGTTGTTTTTATTTAGTGCCTGAGTGTAGAAAAGGAATACAGGGATGAAAGTGATACAAGTTGGAATGGGTGGTATGGGTAACGCATGGATAAACTCTGTGCTAAGCTCAAAATATGTTGAATTTGCAGGATTTGTTGAGGTAAATCCTGATATTGCACACGAACAAGCAGCAACCTATCAACTTGATAAATCGACTATTTATTCCAATTTAAGCGATGCCCTGACAAATCTATCTGCTGATGGGGTCATTAATGTAACACCCCCTCAATTTCATAAAGAAATTTCATTCATTGCGATGGATGCAGGAATCCCTGTTTTATGCGAAAAGCCACTGGCTGGCACATTAGAAGACTCGCGTGCGATTGTCGATAAAGCAAATGAGACAGGTGTATTGCATACCATCACACAAAATTATCGTTACTCTGCAATTGCCCAGACGATGAAATCCGTGTTAGATAGCGAAGAATTGGGATCGGTTGGCGCAGTCAGTGTGCAATTCTTTAAAGGTCCACATTTTGGTGGCTTCCGTGAAGAAATGCCCCACCCACTGATTATTGATATGTCGATTCATCACTTGGATATGATGCGCTTTTTTCTAGATAGCAACCCGAAACAAATTTTTGCACATAGCTGGAATCCTGTCTGGAGTTGGTTTGATGGAGATGCAAGTGCTTCTGCTGAGATAACATTTCAAAATGACATCCATGTTAACTATGTTGGCTCATGGTGTTCGCAAGGTATCGAAACTCCTTGGAATGCACATTGGCGATTTGAATGTGAAAAAGGGATTTTGTCCTTAGAAAATGATGTTGTCTATATTGATAAACTGGGTGATGACAGTGGGAAAACGGCTGTTGAGCTTGTATCAATGGAACGGCAAGCACAAGATTATTTATTGCATGAATTCTATGAAGCGGTCGCACAAGGTAAGCCAACAGGAACACCCGCACAAGACAATATCCATACCATAGAATTTGTATTTGCAGTTGTTGAATCTTGCGATACAGGTCAGATTATATCTATAGAGGATGACTAATGTCAGATTTCATCACGAAACCCGTTCCCGAAAATCAGCCAGATTCTGAAAAAGTTGTTCGCCCGTGGGGTAGTTTTATCCAGTATGCCAATAACGAGGATGCTACTGTCAGTTTAATGACCGTCAAGCCCAATCAACGCCTTAGTTTACAATCGCATACAGCCCGTGCCGAATTATGGATTGTAATAGATGATGGCGCAATTATCCAAGTCGATGACAAAGTAATTCATGCAAATGCGGGCGATGAAATCTGGATTCCACAAGGTGCGAAACATCGTCTATCTAGTGATGGCGAAACCGTTCGTGTGCTTGAAGTTGCTTTTGGAAATTGGCAACAAGAAGACATCACCCGCTATGATGATGATTATAATCGCCCCGAAGAAGGAGACGATAAATAACCTGCTTAATCTACAAGGTCTACAAATTGGCGTTCATGCAACTCATAATACAATCCTTGTTTTGCAATCAGTTCTGTATGTGTGCCTGATTCGATAATTTGCCCAGCTTGTACCACACAAATTCTATCGGCATTGATAATCGTACTGAGGCGATGAGCAATCACAATTGAGGTACGATTCGCTAATAACTTTTGTAACGCATCCTGAATCAGTGATTCGGTCATCATGTCCACACTCGATGTTGCTTCATCCATAATTAAAATGCGTGGGTTCGCTAAAATCGCCCGCGCAATCGAAATCAGTTGCCGTTGTCCGACGGATAAATTTGCACCATCTTCGAGAATCAATGTTTCATATCCATCAGGTAATTTGTCAGCAAAAGCATGGACGTTAGCTAACTCCCCTGCTTGCATGACTTCATCTTGTGTCGCACTCGGTTTACCAAAGCGGATATTATCGGCAATTGTCCCTGAGAAGATAAAAGGATCTTGTGATACCAAGCCCATCTGTCGGCGCATGGACTTCTGTTTTACATCACGTACATCTATCCCATCAACACAGATTTGACCATCGGTTACATCATAAAATCGTGCAATCAAATTGGCGATAGACGTTTTACCTGCTCCAGTCGGTCCGACGAGTGCAACCATTTCCCCTGCTTGGATATTTAAGTTAATGTCACCCAGTACCTCAACATCGCTTTTATATGCAAAGTGGACATGCTTAAATTCAATATGCCCTTCAATTGTTGGCATATCAATCGCGTCTGACTTATCGGCAACATCAGGCTCAGTGTTTAATAGATTAATCACCCGTTCCCCACCTGCCATTGCGGTCTGCATCGTAGCGTATAACTGACTCAATTCTTGCACAGGTAAAAAGAAGCGATTCACATATGCCAAAAATGCAATCACAGTTCCAAGTGTAATTGTTCCTTGTGCAACGCTAATCCCACCAAAGAGCAGAACCACACCTGTTGCAACCATGCTCAAGAATTCGACGGTTGGCAAAAATATAAACGATAAGGAAATTGCCTCGATATTTGCATCACGGTTAGCTCGGTTGACTTCATCAAAGCGTTCAGAAGTTGTATCTTCATTGGCAAATGCTTGGATGACACGGATACCTGTTAAATTTTCGGCAAGGTCACCAATCAGATGGGCATTGCGAGCGCGTGTTTTACGGAAAGCAACTTTCGCACGTTTGGCAAAAATCAAAGATACAATCACAATCACAGGAATAATCGCAAAAGTCACCAGCGCCAATTGAGCATTGAGTGACAGCATCACCAGTACAATGCCAGTCAATAGAATGCTATCACCAATTAAGGTGATTAAGCCCTGTGACAAGAGTTGATTGATAACCTCAACATCGCTAATGACACGAGAAATTGTCACGCCAATGATGTGAGTATCATGATAGCTCAAGGGCAATGCTTGTAAATGCGAAAATAACTCAAAACGTAAATCTGCCAATACACGTTGCCCAACCCATCCCAACAAATAACGCTGTGCCATTGATGCAAGATATAAGCTCACAAATGCCGCTAACATAATAATTGCGATTTGATTTAACCCATCGATATCAGCATTAGCAATCGGCTCATCAATAGCTACTTTTACTAAAAATGGGGAGAGTAACGTTAATGCTGAGGTAACTAGCATCGCAAGAAATGCACCAACCATTCGTAAGGTATAGGGGCGCACAAAAACTAATAGATAGCGCAATACTTTGAGATTAAATGATTGACCTTCAACTTTATCTGCATAACTTTCAAGTGCATTTGATGGTCCACCTGCTCGAACACCTGTTGATCCAATTGAAAATCCCATTGTATATCCCTCTAATCTCGTAGGTTGCGATAGTAGATTTCAGCGTAAAGACCTGACTCTTGTAAGAGTTCTTGATGTGTGCCAGTCGCAGCAATTTTTCCATCTTTCAAGACCAATACTTTGTCAGCCATTCTCACGGTGCTCAGGCGCTGTGCGATAATAAATGATGTTCGCCCTTCCATCAGTCGCTCTAATGCAATCTGTATCAATCGCTCTGTTTCCGTATCAACACTGGATGTCGCATCATCTAACAACAAAATTCTAGGATTCTTTAGTAAGGCACGGGCAATGGCAATTCGTTGCTTCTGCCCACCTGATAGAGTCATCCCACGTTCGCCAACTTTTGTCTCATATCCATCGGGCATTTCCATAATAAAGTCATGAGCTTGTGCAGCTTTTGCGGCTTCAATGACATCCGACTCGCTCGCTGATGGTAACCCAAAGGCAATATTCTCATTGATACTAGCGGCGAATAAGACCGTTTCTTGTAGAACAATGCCAATCTGATCACGCAAGGAGTTAATGCTGACATCCTGAATATTATAACCATCAACCGTAATTTGTCCTGATGTTACATCATAAAAACGTGGGATCAGATTAATAATGGTCGATTTGCCCGACCCTGTTGCCCCTAAGAGTGCGACGACTTCCCCCGGAGATGCTTCAAAATTGAGCTTATCAAGCACTAGCTGTTGATTGAAATAAGAAAATGAGACATCCTCAAATCTGACATTACCCTGAATAGCAGGCAAAATCTGAGCATCAGGTGCATCTTCCACTTCAGATTTGGAATCCAGAATCGAATAAATGCGTTCACCTGCTGCTGATGCCATCGCAACCGCTGGGATGATAACCCCTAAGCGGCGGACAGGTGTAATCAATTGCCCTAAGTAAGTTGTAAAAGCAACCAATTCACCAATGGTTAGCTGATTGTTAATAACTAACTGACCACCATACCAGATAATGACTACGGTACTAAGGCTGGCGATAAAATCAATCAGTGGGATGTGTTGGGTCTGTACAGTGACTTGCTTATCTGCGAGGTCAAACCATTTTTGATTTTCTGTATTAAAGCGTTCAATTTCTGCATCTTCTTGGGCAAATGCCTTCACAATCTTTGACCCACGCAAATTCTGTTCTAGCACAGTTGTCATCTCTGCGAGTTGTTGTTGAATTTCTAGTGATAGTGGGCGGAAAATACGACCAAAGCGAAATGCTACATAAGCTAATAAAGGCATCAATAACATCGACAATAGTGCCAATTGAACATTCATCAGAAGTAGAGCAATAAATGTGAATATAAATAAAGTGATCGATTGGAACAAACGTAAGACCGCACGCCCTGTTAAGAAGCGAATCCGCTCTACATCTGAAATTGAACGGGTTAATAATTGCCCTGTCTGCGCTTTATCGTGATAGGCAAATGATAGTGAGGCTAGTTTTTCATAGATTGCATTCCGTATATCATAGGCAACACCCTGTGAAGCAACTTCTGTCCATCGCCCAATTACAAAATCTAGAAATCCCTTGATAATTGTAAGTACTAGCAATCCAATAATGGATGTAAGCAGAATATTGGTATCTTTATTAATGACCCCAAAATCCACAATCCAGCGAATCGCTTGTGGAATGAGAATTGTTAGACCATTAACCATAAGTGCCAATATGTAAACGCCAATGGCAATATTTTTATATTTACGGAGAAATTCAAAACTGCGGCGTAGTGAACCACGCACAGGTGTATGAAGTCGCTTAGCCTTTTGTGCCATAATGACAGCATTTCAATGTTAATTTACATACAATTCCACTGTCACTCTATGGTAACCACGTTCATAAAAAATATTAAAGGGCGAATTTGTCTATTATTCCCTATTCATGTTGCACGAGGTCTTCAGCAATTCCCGTATATGTCGCGGGGGTGAGGTCTAATAAACGTTGTTTATCATCATCAGGAATCTCCAGCGACTGGATAAATACCCTTAAAGTCTCCTGATTAATGTGAGTACCCCGTGTTAGGTCTTTGAGTTGTTCGTAAGCATTGGATATTTTGTGTTTTCGCAATATTGTCTGAACCGCTTCGCCTAAGACTTCCCATGCTTCATCCAAATCTTCACCAATTGCAGCTCGGTTAATTTCAACTTTGCTCAATCCGCGCCCAGCAGATAAGAGAGCAAGGTAGCTATGAGCAATCCCAACACCGATGTTCCGCATTGCTGACGAATCACTCAAATCACGCTGAAAACGAGATACAGGTAATTTATTCGCAAGGTGATCGAAGGTTGCATTGCTGATGCCTACATTAGCTTCTGCATTTTCAAAATCAATCGGGTTGACTTTATGGGGCATGGTTGATGATCCCACCTCACCTGCCACAACTTTTTGTTTAAAGTATGCGAGTGAAATATACATCCACATGTCTCGGCACAAATCAAGCATAATCGTATTAAACCGTATGAGGCTATGACCGAGTTCTGCAATATAATCGTGCGGTTCAATCTGTGTGGTTAATGGGTTATGGACTAATTCTAAACTTTCGACAAAATCGCGTGAGGTTGCTTGCCAATCTAAATCGGGATACGCAACTATATGGGCATTATATGCACCAACCGCACCATTAAATTTCCCTAAATAATCTTGTGCTTGAATGTGGCGTAATTGTCTTTTCAGGCGATAGATAAATACAGCTAATTCTTTACCCATCGTTGTCGGGGTTGCAGGTTGACCATGTGTCCGTGCCAACATCGGTACATCAGCTAGCTCTTGTGCGAGACTTTGTAAATTATTCACAAAAGTTTGTGCTTGTGGCAACCAAACGGACTGTATACTATCGCGTATCATCATGGCATAAGCTAAGTTATTAATATCGGCAGAGGTACAACAAAAGTGAATAAACTCACTAACATCAGCCAGTGAGGTATCAGCTATTTTCTGCTTAATGAAATATTCCACCGCTTTGACATCATGATTGGTGGTTCGTTCAATGGTTTTAATAGCATCAGCCGAGCTATTATCAAAATCAGCAATCAGAGAGGTCAGCAATAATATTTCCGAATTGTTTAGGGTGCGAACATGAGGCATATCAGGGTTTTGTGACATTGCAATTAGCCAGCGTACCTCGACCTTAACACGGTATTTCATCAATGCCCATTCGGATAGTGTGTCACTTAATACCTGTGTTTTAGACTGATAGCGTCCGTCAATCGGGGAGATAGCACGATAGCTCATTTTATGTTCCTATTGTGTGTCAATTAAAAAGGAGATACATCATTTGCATCTCCCTAAAGTTTGCTTGACGATGATTGAAACATCAAGTGGGTTTATGTGACAATTATGTCTGTCTCAAAAACGTAGTCTGCTGGCATTGTTTCACCAAAAATCGTAAACTGCCCTTCAAGCCGTATATCATCCGAGCTAGCTCCGATCATTACTTTAATGTCCCCTGCTTCGACAACATAGTCCATCTTGCGATTATAAAATGCCATCTGCTGTGCATTAACAGTAAATGTAATTGTTGCTGTTTGCCCAACTTCAAGCGAGACACGTTTAAAACCTTTTAACACTTTTACAGGTTGTGTCACACTGGCAACAGGATCATTCAAGTACAGTTGGATAACCTCATCTCCAGCACATTTACCTGTATTCGTGACATCACAACTGATTTTGATTGTACCTGTTGTATCAATTTCTGATTCAGATAGTTTCAAATTACTGTATTCAAATGTGGTATAGGATAAACCATGTCCGAATGGATAAAGCGGTTTGACTGGCATATCTGTATAATCACCATACCAGTGTGAACGTTGCCCAGAGGGTTTATGATTGTAGTAAGCAGGTACTTGTCCAACATGACAGGGGAAAGTTACTGTCAATTTTCCACTTGGATTGACATTGCCGAATAACACATTAGCAATCGCCGAGCCACCTTGTTCCGCAGGTAACCATGCTTCGATAATCGCTGGGATATGTTCATCATGCCATGCAAGTGCATAAGGACGACCTGTGACCAAAACTAAGATAATTGGTGTACCTGTCGCATGAATAGCGTCTATGAGGTCTTGTTGTATCCCCGGTAAATTTAGTGTTGCACTGTCTCGCGTCTCACCCACTGTATGTTCAGCACCCAAGCCTGATATATCGCCAACTGTTAAAATTACAACATCAGCTGTTTTTGCAATTTCAACAGCTTCTGCAATGTTACTGGTATCTGTGCCTGTTACATCACACCCTATTGCATAGGTCACTTTTGTATCAGGTGAAACAACAGATTGAATACCTTGTAAAATAGTAACCGTTGGTGGGCGATAGTCTTCCCAGTCTAATTCTGCTGTATCATCACCGTCGGGGCTTGGGGCTTCCATATTATCACCAAGATTGATGATGCCTTCCAGATGCGATGGATAATGATAATCCCCTTGTAGGAGTCGCGCGCTATCAGCATGAGGACCGATTACAGCAATTGACTGAATATCTGCTGACAAAGGTAGTACATCATCATTCTTCAATAATACAAGCGACTGCTCAGCAATTTTACGAGATAGTGCTATATCAGCTTCGTTACTATAAATCTCTGCCACTAAGCCCGCATCAACATATGGTTTTTCTAATAAGCCAAGTTGAACCTTCATTTCCAAGACACGCAAAGCACAGGTTTCAACAAGGCTGATGTCAATATCTCCTGCTTCGAGGGCATCAAGCAAGGGTTGTCCATAACAATCATGTGCAGGTAATTCAACATCAATGCCTGCTTCAAGACCATATCGTGCGGCTTCGGCTTTATTATCTGTAATGTGATGATAGTTTTTGAACATATCAATCGTAAAGTAATCTGATACAACAACCCCATCAAATCCAAGCTCATCACGTAATAAATCAATCATATATTGTGTGGAGCTGCCCGCTGGAATCCCATCGAGTTCCTGATAGGCGTTCATCACTGAGCCAACTTGGGCTTCTTGAATAGCGACAATGAATGGGAATAAAATCATCTCACGCATTTCTCGTTCGGGAAGATGTGCAGGTGCCCAATTTAAACCACCCTCAGACATCGCGTAACCAAGGAAATGTTTAGCGGTTGCAACAATTCCTTCACGCCAATCATCACCTTGTATCCCTTTGATATATGCGCTCCCCATCCGACTAATCAAATAGGGGTCTTCCCCAAAGGTTTCTTCCAAACGTCCCCAGCGAGCATCACGCACAACATCTAAGACTGGTGCAAGTGTATGATGTGCGCCAACAGCACGCATCTGCTTGCGAATGGCACTTGTCATTGCGTGGACTAATTCAGGTTCCCATGTTGATGCCAAACCGATAGCTTGTGGAAAGCTGGTTGCACCCTTTGCAGTATATCCAGCACAACTTTCTTCATGGACAATTGCAGGAATACCTAAGCGTGTATGCTCAACAAGCCATTTTTGAATAGTGTTTGCAAGCGTTGCACTCTCCACTGGATCAAGCATACTAACTGCACCAATGCGTGTAATATGCCCTACCCCATGTGCGATTTTTTCTTCCGCATTCGTCACAATAAATTGGCGACTGGGTGTGATTAAATCTGAGACCCAAATACCACCAATTTGTGCAACCTTTTCCTCAACATTCATCTCTGCGAGTATAGCTTGGGCGCGCTCTCGATTCGATAATGATGTGTCTTTATAACTCGTGCTTATTGTCATCCTAATAAAATCCTTCCCGATTGGTCAATGCGTGGTTACCCTTTAAGTTCGCCACCTGTTAACCCTGTCACAATATAGTGTTGCGTGAATAGATAGAAGATAATAGCAGGTATCATCAATATTGTGATATAGGTCATCACTGCTGACCAATCAGTCCCATATTGTCCTTGAAATTGCATCAACCCCAATGGTAAAGGCCAAGCATCGGTATTACCACCCAGTACAACTAATGGTAAGAAGAACTCATTCCACGCTCCGATAATTTGGATAGTTGCCACAGCAAAGATTGCGGGACGTACAATGGGTAATAAGATACTAAAGAAAAATTGGAAGGTATTCGCACCATCAATATATGCGGCTTCTTCTAGCTCTTTAGGCACTCCAATAAAGAACCCACGTAAAATAACAACACTGCCAGGTACACCGAATGCTGCCATCGGCAAAATAACACCGAGCAAACTACCCGTTAAACCAAAAGTACGTATTTGAATAAAAATTGGCAGGATAGCGACAACTAAAGGGAATAACAGACCAATCGACATGATGTTAAACCATAGCCCTTTGGTACGGAAGTTCATACGGCTAAATACAAATGCCAACATACTCGATAAAATGATATTGAGTATTGTGACCCCAAAGGTAATCGCAAGACTATTCAAGCCAGCTCGCCAAAACCCTTCATCAGTCAGAATACGTACATAGTTTTCAAGTTGAATGCCTTTTGTTGGTAATCCAAAGGGCTGTGTCACAAATTCACCCGTTGTCCTGATACTCCCAAGAAAAGCAACTAATACGGGAAGCATCATCACGATACAGAGTATGGTCAACAAAGCATATTTAAGTGCCATAATTTGAGGTCTATCACGCATTATCAGTTCCTTTACTGTACAAAATCAGTACTGTAATCGCGCTGTAACACGACCAGTTGATAGATTAACGAGAACGAAAATGTAATGATGAACAATACTACAGCGATTGCACTACCTAAACCTAGTCGCCAAGAGATAATCCCAAATTTATAGAGATATGTCGCCAAAACATGCGTCGCATTACCCGGACCACCCTCCGTCATTACCCATATCAGTACAAATTGCTGGAAGCTACCTAAAACAGATAGATAGACAGTCAAGCGGATGGTTGCACCAATCATCGGCAAGGTTACAAATCGGATAACCTGCCCTTCTGTCGCACCATCAATTCGTGCAGCATCTTCGAGATCACTAGGGACACTTTGCAAGGCTGCCATGTACAGAATCATGTGCAGACCGAAGAATTTCCACGTTATAACAAAGAAGACAGCCAATAAGGCAATATCTTTATCCGCTAGCCAAACGATATTATCCGCCCCAGGGGCGAAGAGATGCAAAATAAAATTCGCTAAACCATCGCGTGGATGATATACATAAGACCAGATAATAGCAGTAATAACCTCAGAAAAGACAAAGGGAATAAATAAGATCGTCCGAAAGACACTTCGTCCCGGTAATGTCCCACGTCCCACTACTAATGCTAGGGATAGGGCGATGGGCAATTGCACCATCAAGGATAAAGCCACAATCGTAAAACTATTCATAATCGACTGTTGGAATGCTTTTTGACCAAACAAAAAGTCATAATTTTTCATACCCACAAAATCAGTAGGCGGACCCAAACCATTCCATTTAAAAACACTGTAATACAAAGAATTTGAAACAGGGATAAGCACAAAAGCGAAAAAGAAAATCATCCCAGGGAGTAAGAAAAATAAAATTGAAAATATTCTATTTCGGGTTTGTCGGCGATGATACGCTTCACTTGACATATGCTTATTCGACTGCGGTTGCACGATTATAGCCATAATATACACACCAAACTTCATCTATTTATTGGCGTAAAGACAAGATTGTTACAATAAGACAATTCAAAATTTATCAAATATTTCAACGCATCAGGGTGAAAACGGTCTCACCCTGATACGATAACTTATTCATCGACTAGACGAAAAAGTCACTTTATTCGAGTTCAAATACAGCAATATCTTCTAGTGCTTGGGCTGCTTCTTCTGGGCTTGCTACGCCAGCAAAGACAGTTTCGACTGTATCGTTAACAGCTTCACCCAGCGCAGGTGGATAGTATTGGTCAAGGAATGAAACAATAACAGGAGCTTCTCCCATTGCTGCTAACCAAATACCACCAAAGTCACTTTCGGCTACAAGTTCTTCACCACCAACATTGGTTGGAAGTGTCCATTGAGACAAAACCGCTTGAACTTCTGGACTAGTGAAATATTGTAAGAATTCAATGGTTTCATCAGGCGCACCTACACCAACAGCATAACCATCACCACCACCGAAGATATCAGTTGGGTTACCTGCGCCACCTTCGATGACAGGGAATGTTGTCCAGCCACGGTCTTCACCCAAGCCTTCACAATCACATTGATCCACCCCGTTACCAGGATCCCATGTACCCATTAACTGGAAGACTGCTTCGCCACGTGCAAAAGCTGCTGAAGCATCACCATAACCAAGACCAAGGAAGCCTTCTTGGAATGCTTCCATTTCAACAAGGTCAGCAATGTATTGGTAAGCGTCTACAAAGGGTTGATCGGTGAATGCACCAGAACGATCAAATGCTTTAGCGTATGCTTCTCCACCGCCGAGGCGTAAGGCAAGGTATGCAAACCAGAAGTGCCCGGGCCATTTTTCGGATTCACCAACAGCAATTGGTGCAATGCCAGCTTCTTTAGCAGCCTCAATAATCGCTACATAGTCATCCCATGTTGTGTATGGATCTTCACGATCAAAACCAAGTTCTTCAACAAGAGCTTTGTTGTACCACATACCAACTGGACCGAAGTTGAATGGTGCGGCATATTGTTCTTCGCCACGCCCAAACAGACCCAATGCACCTTCTGATGCAAAAGAGTTGCGCCAAGCATTGTCATCAGCATTCATCCATTCGGAAATATCACGAACGAGACCCGCATCAGCAAATGCCCATAAAGGACCGCCACCCCATGTTTGGAACAAATCTGGTGGATCGCCAGCTTGCATTACTGTTACTAATTGGCTTTTGAATGCTTCATTTTCTAGAATTGTAATCTGAATATCTACACCGGGATTTGCTGCTTCAAAGTCGTCTGCAATTTGTTGATACGTTGCAGCGCGCTCTTCTTCTGTTGCAATATGCCACCATTCGATAACCACATCATCTTGTGCAAAAATTGCACCGACTGACATCATCAACAATGCCATGATGACACTTAATAAGAGAGTACGTTTCATTTAAAAATCTCCTTAACTAAAAATTTGATAAACAAAATTTGATAACTTCCAAATGTATAGGGTCGATAACATCTCCTTTCTTGGAAAATCATTTCTAAAAGCTGACAGAAATCTCACGACAGGACTCACGTTCAACCAGTCGTGTCGCTAAGGTAATGCGTCTTGCTTGACGCTCTGGATTTTCAATTTGTTCGAGCAACAATTGCACCGCGACCCGTCCCATTTGCTCCAATGATTGGTGCATCGTCGTCAATTTAGGGTAGGTAATGACCGATTGAGGAATATCATCAAAACCAATAATAGATATATCCTCAGGAATGCTTAATCCGATGTCGCGGACACCTTCCATCACACCAATGGCGGTCAGGTCATTTGCAGCAAAAATTGCTGTGGGGCGATTTGACAGATTCACTAAGGTTTGAGCATGCATATATCCTTGTTGATGGTAGAAATTACCATGAAGAATATAATCCTCATTAAGAGGAATATTGTGATCAAATAAAGCGGCTTTGTAACCTTCCAATCGTTCAGTTGCACTATTCAAACCCATCAAACCTGTAATGTGGGCGATGTTCCGATGACCAAGTTCAATCAAGTATGTTGTTGCATCATATGCACCTTGCCAATTCGTTGAATCAACAATGTAACTTGTACTTGTGCTATCAGACTGATCAATTAAAACATAAGGGAATTTCTGGTTTTGCATAGCGGTGATATAGCTTGCAGGTGTTAGCGGAACAATGAGAAGCAAGCCGTCAGTCATACCATCTGAAATAGATTTTACATATTCAGATTCTTTACCTTGATAACGATGGGTTGTGTATAGCATCATATTATAGTTGGAACGAGCTAATTCTTCATCTGCTCCCCGTACAACTTCACCTATATAGCCGTTATCTAAGCCAGGAACAAGGAAGCCTATGATATTTGTTTTCCCACCTGCTAAACTACGAGCTTGTAAGTTTGCAACATAACCTAGCTTATCAACTGCTTCCAGCACACGTTGGCGTGTTTCTTCACGTACATGTTCAAAACCATTTAATACACGCGATACAGTTGAATACGATACACCCGATTCTTGAGCAACATCAACAATTGTGATATTTCGTTTTTTTTGTTGTGTAATATCTTTATCAAAAGGCATAAGTCACTCAACAGAATGCAATCGCTTGCATTAAATCTAATAAAAATTATTGAAACCTGCTTTATTTGTTATTTTTTACCATCATATATACCAATAATGGCATTCTAAAATCATTCGCAACCTCTTTAATGATTAAATAAATATCATTAATCTGCAAACGCTTGCAGTAAACTTATCATACCTTATAGATTTGGTCAAGCAATTGTGCGTAAATTCATTCAAAATAGATGTTCCCCAAAAAGAAAAATCTATAATAAGAGGGTTATCAGAGACCGTTCATGATGTACAATGTTTATCGTTTGTGGACAGTAATATCATTAATTAAAGAGGTTATCATGAATGATTCGGATACCCAGCAATATATTCAGCAACTTGAACATCAAGTCCGTGATTTGCAAAGTCAACATCACAAATTATTACTTGAAAATGCTACTTTAGATGCGATTGGTGATGGTATATTGGTTGTTGGCAGAGACCGAGAAATTATTCGTATTAATGCTCAATTCCTAGACATGTGGGAAATCACCCCTGCCGAATGGGAAGCCTGTGAGGATTATGATGATGTCAAAGCCCTGATGTTAGATCGTCTGGATACAGAAAAAAACTTACTCACCCCTGAAAAAATGTTAAGCCCAACATCTGACCAACTTGGATTAAGTGATATTTTTCTAAAAAGTGGGCGAATCTTTGAACGCTATGCAGGCATTAAACAGCCTAGCGATGAAATTATTGGCTATGTATGGTCATTCCGTGATGTGACAGAACGCCGTAATGGCGAAATGGAGCTCAATCGCAGTCAATCATTTTTGAGGCGCATTATTCGTAATATCCCTGTTGTTCTATTTTCCTTTGATATGGACGGCACAATCACCTACTCACGCGGTGCCGCACTCCAGAGAATGGGGATCGCCCAAGGTGAAGTAGTTGGTACGAATATATTAGATCGAAATCAAGAGCATCAACTCATTCAAGACTTGGAGCAGTCATTACAAGGGCGTATTACTGCACGGACCCATCAATTTGGCGAACTCTTCCATGAAGTCTATATGGGACCAATGATAGAAGACGGTGAGCAAATTGGTGTTATTGGCATCAGCATGGATGTAACAGATCAAAAACGTGCTAAAGAAATTATACAAATTGGAAAAGAATTACAAGAAGCCAAACAGCAAGCCGAAGACGCTAATTTAGCCAAAAGCACATTTATCGCCAATATGAGCCATGAGCTACGGACACCCCTAAATTCGATTATCGGATTCTCTCAATTTCTTGTACATGATCAATCACTTAATACAGACCAACGCGAATATGTCTCATTAATCATGCGTAGCAGTGAGCAATTGCTAACGCTTATTAACGAGATTCTAGATATGGCAAAAATTGAATCCGGTAACATTCAATTGAATAATGTAGATTTTGATTTGGTTGAGTTGATTGAAGGCTTAGATTCGATTTACCGTGCTCAAATTACAGATAAGAATATTGAATTTATTGCAGAAATTGAACAAGACCTACCTCGGTATCTGTGGGGAGACCGCAATAAAATTCGTCAAATGCTGGTTAACCTATTGAGTAACGCGGTTAAATTTACGCGAGCAGGTACAATTACATTACGTGTCTGGTATGATCAAGGCAATCCTTTAAGTTTACATTTTCAAGTAGAAGATACAGGGGTTGGGATTGCTGAAGATGATTTAGCCAACTTATTTGAACCTTTTGCTCAAGCAGATAGTGGGCGAAATATGGGGTCTGGAACAGGTTTAGGTTTAGCGATCACTCATGAATTTTGCGTACTGATGGATGGTGAAATTACAGTAGATTCTGAGTTGGGTGAAGGAACAACCTTCACAATTACTGTGCCATTAGAATCTGCCAAAAATACAGTCCGTCCATTTCCAGAACGCGCTACACAAATTATAGGTATTCAAGATACAGATCAAACCTATCGTATTTTGGTTGTTGACGATCGCTGGGAAAATCGTATGATGTTATCGCGTATGTTGTCAAAAACAGGGTTTGAGGTGCGGGAAGCGAGTGACGGACGTGATGGTATCAAACAATGGAAATCATGGAAGCCCGATTTGATTTGGATGGATATGAGGATGCCCAATATGGATGGCTATGAGGCAACACGGCGCATTCGGCAATCTGAGGGTGGGGATGATGTTATTATTATTGCTCTGACTGCTAGCGCATTTGAACACGATAGAGAACGTGTATTAATTTCAGGATGTAACGATTTTCTGGCTAAACCTTTCCGTGAGGCTAATCTGTATGATATGTTGGCTCATTATCTGAAAATCGAGTTTGTCTATGCAGACCAAGATGATAGCGAAAAGCAAATACCAAGTTATGAAGAACATGACTTTTCTCAAATATCTGAATCTATTTACCAACAGTTAAAACATGCAATTGCTGAGCTTAATTTAGATAAGGTCAAGTATCTTGTGAGTCAATTCAGTGAAGACCACCCAGAGCTAGCAAAGAAAATCTTAAAACATGCGTCAGAATTCGACTTTGATACACTCTCAGAGTGGATACAATAGGGGGACTAATAATAATGATGAGTTATCATGAGGATGAAATCAATACAATTCTCATTGTAGATGATGAACCCAATAACCTAAAAGTTTTGCATAATTTACTAACTCAAAATCAATATACTGTTCGTGCCGCACGTAATGGTATGTCTGCTATTGAAACTGCACGAATGAATCCGCCAGACCTAATTTTGCTGGACATCAAAATGCCTGAGATGGATGGATATGAAGTATGTAGCATACTCAAACAAGATGAGGCACTCGAACATATCCCAGTTATCTTTATCAGTGCGCTGAATCAAGTTGAAGACATTGTCAAAGCATTTGAAATGGGTGGTGTTGATTATATTACGAAACCATTCCAATTTGAGGAAGTTATTGCGCGTGTCAGAACACATCTCACAATCATTCGTCAGCAAGATGCCTTGCGTTGGCAAAGTGAGCAATTAGAGAAAATACATCAACGAGATAAAGATCGCTTTGATAAAATTACAAAAATGAGGGATACCTTTGTACGTGGAGCAGCTCATGACCTGAAAAATCCACTTACCCTTGTCAGTGGTTATGCTCAGATGATGCTCAACGCAGCCCCTATCCGACAAGACCCTGAATTAAAACAAATGGTACAAGAAATTGAACAAAGTGGTGCAGAAATGCTAAAGCTTATCGGTAACATGTTGGATGTATTGCGTTTTGAGAGTGCTGTCCATATTGAGCGTGAGA
>CAYGTY010000025.1:0-50838 GCA_964352825.1 uncultured Anaerolineaceae bacterium | reverse complement strand
TATAAAACTATCTCATGCCACTACTCTAAAATTCAATCTCCGCAATTTGGTCAAAGTCCACATCAAAATTATCCTGTTCATCTGTATCATCATCCAGCATAAATTCATCAAAGTCCCCTGCGCTATCTCCTCGATTACATAATGAACGATAAGTACAGAAGCGACATTTCTGAGTATCTTGGGTGAGCGGGAAATAATTTGCGGATTCTATATCTTGGATAAGTTTCAAAATTTCCGTCTCATCAGATTTCATGTTTTGGTCTGAATAATCAAAACTGACAGTTTGTCCATCATGTCCAACAAACCAATACATCATCTGGATACGTTCCAATGGAATGGATTTTCCATTATATAGATGTGAACCTGCTTGTGCCAAAACATAGCGGTAGATTTTTGTCTGCATTCGATTTTTCAGTATATCTTTTCTCGTGATACGGCGTGAGGTTTTCCAATCGATAATCACAACATCACCATTTGTATGGAAACCAATTAAATCGTATTTTGCAATTAGTCGATAATCACCTAAAGTAGTCTGCAAGGTTATTTCAACATGCTTACGGTCAAATTGTTCAAACTGCCCTTTTGCGATGAACGCCTTCCACCAAGCACTTAAAATCTCATCATCAGCTACAGACTGTGATAGTTTGTCTGCTGGAACACCTGAAAAATATTGCTGAACCATTGTATGAAAGCGCGCGCCTTGCCGTGTATGTTCTTCAAATTCCAGCGCAGGTTGTGCTTCCAATGATGGATACCGTACCCCATCAATATAGCGTAACTCAAAACGACGCGGACAATCGACATAATCTTGCAAGCTACTTTGGCTAAATGTGAAGTTATCTGGCAATTTCATTTACGTAATTCCTTTTCCCAAAACGTTCGTAAGGCAACAAGTGGCGTTGCTTCAGTTGCTTCACCACGTCCAGTATTCCATGTAATAATTAATTCTTTTCGGGCGCGTGTGATACCCACATATAATAAGCGTAATCGTTCTGCTGCATATTCAATTCGCGAGGAAAGTGTCGCTTCTCCTTCATTATAAATTTCTCCTGTTCGCAACACATCCAACTGCGCCAAACATTCCTCAGCGAGATTGAGCGTATCCCGAATAAACCACCGCTCACCAATAAAACTATCACTGGGGTCTGCCGAGGGGAAATCATAATTGTTAACAGACAACAAATAGACCCTATCCCATTCTAAGCCTTTCGCTTTGTGCATAGTCGTAACCGTCACTTTGCCTTTATGTGCATCAGGGTCGAAACGGCTATCATCATCACTCAATCCTGAAAATTTACGTTTATTCATCGCAATCGCTTTTAACTCATCAGCAAATTCGGGCAAACGCATATCTGTATGAATTTCACCTAATCGTGATAGATGTAAGGCAACCATATACGCAGTTGCAATATCACTTGGGTCAGTAAAAATATCACCTGCTATCGTCAAAATTAATTGGTCAATCGGTAATTCCGATGCCCGTAACCACTGCCCTACCATCTCACGAAACTCCGACAATTGATTATGCAAGGTGGTATTTTCTTCAGCAGGCGCATTATCCTCTAACCAATCAGACAGTCGAGGCGAAACATAATCTTCGACATATCGAATTTTCTTAAGCTCTTTCATGATAGAGTCAATACTTGCCGAGACTTCGGGATCATCACGATAGTCACGCAACCACACTTGATACACACTAGCCAATTTCCCAGCATCTTTAGGGTCAGCTAAATATCCTAGAATCCGTGTCAATGAGCCGACAACTGCCCGCGTCGATGAGGTGCTGTTGAGATTTTCAACATAAGGAATCTCACGGTCACGCAACATATTTACGATTTCTGAACCGCGTGTATTACGAGGTACAAGGATAGCAGCGGTTTCGTCGGGGTGTTCTTCGAGCCACCGTTTCGCTGATTCAATAACAGTAATCGCCTCTTGTGTCGGGTTAAACGTCTCAGGATATAAAATCACTGCACGTTTGTTGTTGGGTGGATTGGGTTGTGGGTCATCTTTGGGTGTCGGCTGAATAAATGGCTTCGTTAATGGAGTCCGTTCCCGTATCGCATCATGAGGGTGTTTCAACGACCATTTAATCAAGTAATTCGCTAGCTTTTGAATGCTACGTGTACTCCGCCCAGAGTTGGGTAACTCACGCCCAATGACATCCTCGGCTTGAATAAATTCCCTTAAAAGCCTCGGTTCAGCAGTTGTAAAGGTCTCAAAAATAGCCTGATTCGGGTCACCCACACGCACCCAATTCCCATGTTCACCTGATAGCATCCGCAAAATATCTTCTTGTAATTTACTACTATCCTGCGCCTCATCTTCTAGAATATAGACCCACTTATGCTGTAATGAGCGTAAGTAAGCCTCATCGCCTTGTAAAACTTGCAACGCCAGCCGAATTAAATCTTGAAAATCAACTGCCCCACGATAAGCAAGTCCCCGTTCATAATCCGCATAAATTTCAGTACACATGCGCGCCAATGGTAATTCGCCATCATAGTCTTCTAGTAATTTACGGATGTCTACTGGTGTCAGCAAATAATCTTTTGCTTGACGGATGAAGTTCCTTGTAATATCAGTAACTGCCCTCACCCAATGATTATTACGATAATGTTGATTATCCAAATATTCCGATGCTAAATAATCATCAGGCGCGAGTGGGTGATTACGTGTCCATGCTTCAACCGCATCTTGTAAAATCTCGTTACTTTCACGGTCATCAATAATTGTGAAAGCCTCATCCACTTGGGCTAAGGTCGGTTTTTGTCGCACAATATCGTTCGCCAAGCCATGCAAGGTTCGCACTCGATATCCAAAACCCGGTAACAACCCACTATTACGAACATATTCATTCACTTGACGGGCAAAATTTGATACCGCCGAATTCACCAATGTCACAATTAAGATTTCTTGTCCATCTTCCAAATCTGTATTGGCAACCAATTGCGCCGCTAAGTATGATAAAGTTGCTGTCTTACCACTGCCAGGGACAGCCGCCACACCCATATAACCCTGTGTATAATCAAGAACTTCTTGTTGTTTTGGACGTGGTTTAAACATGATTGTCCTCCTGAGCAAGTCGCCGTAACATCCCCTGAATCGTATCGAGTAACAAACCGCGTTGCTCATAACCGCTTTCACTCAATTCACTATAGCCCAAATAAATGGCTTGACGACACCGCCGAGTGAGTCCCAAAACAAGCTGAGCAAGGGCTTCGCGATTGGTGCGTTGTTCATCTTCATCATCCCACGTTTCACCAAATTGCCATTGCAAGCTCAACACATACGGATGTGTGAGTGGTTGATACAATCGGCGCGACCATCCTTCACTGCCGATGTTTAACCAAAACTGATAATCCACAGGACGATTATTCAACAAAAACGTATAAGCAGGTGCGATTAAAACACTATCTTCAGTATCCATTGTCCAATCACGCAAATAGAAATTTGCAATCACTCCCCTATCGACCATCGTGAGATATTCATAAGACAAGTCAATATTTTCATCTTCGTCGCGCAGGAAATCTAACCCCCAACGGAAGTTTCGCGCAGAGTCGATTAAGTTCATCACCGTATTGCTCGCGTTAAAGTCATTATGAAAGCCAAAACCCTCTTGTGATAACATTTCACCAAACAATTGACGGAAGAATATATCAATCGGTTCAGCCGACTCATCCTCAATATAATCATTCATCCAATCGCGCAACTGGTCAAAGCGATTCCCATATTCATATGTGATACGATTTTGGACAGTCTCATTGATATTTGCGAAGGGATATAATACACCCTTCCTATATACAATGTCTGTTAATAACTTCGCGCGAATAAAATCTATTCCCTCGATTGCCGTCATTAAGGCATAAGCAACATCAAAATCTGCTGGTGGCATCCCCCATTGTGGATGTGCTAAACGAGCTAAAGTCAACAAAGTCCGCGCTGAGGGTTCATCTCTTAATGCCCGTGATGGACGATGAGAACGAGCTTGGATACCCCGTGTGCGTAATCCTTCAACCAATCCAAAACGCAGGGCATCCGAAACATATGGCGCAAGCACAACAATCTCATTCGGGGAGACACCATACTGATTCACTAAAGAGTCGATTTGTTCAGCTATCCAATCAATCATCTGCGGATGATAGCGATGGGGTTCTGTAATTAATGCCGTGCGCGGATTCTTTTGACTCGTTAAATCATAATCTTCACCTAAGCGCACAGCCAAGTTTAATCCTAAGGAATCCACTTCATCGCGCATCACAAAAGTTTCTGCCAACGCCACTTGCACATCACACTTTTCACGAATTCGGTAAGCATTGTCCCCATCCGCCCCCAAGAATCGACGAAACCCTGCATCTTTATCATATATAATGAAAGCCGAATCACATTCCCCTAGCCAATCCCCTAAAATTTGATGCGAGGCAGGATTATCTTCTTCAATGTTATCAATGATAAGATGTGTATACTGCCCCATCAGATGCTTACGAACATTTGGTTTCCGCCATAAATAATTGACAAACAATTCCACCTGTAACGAAAAGTCGAGCAAATTATGGTCAAAGCAATATTGACGAAATGCCAACGCACATATTTGAGCATCATCATAGATATGTTGTTGCTCGACATCGCCACCCAATGCTGACTTTAAGCGTTCAGAAATATCCTCAATCGGAAACCCAACAATAGCCGACTTATTCAAGTTATCAACAATCTGGCTATATAAACGCGCTCTATCAATCCTCACACTGGTAAAGAAATCGCGTTCATCAACCAAAGGTTCAATCACCCGTGTCATAAAATATTGAACCAATTCCAAACTGAGGAAAGTTGGATCATCCATCGGCTTTTTGAAACCCGCTTCTTCACTGACTAAAAGCCAAAATAATTCAACTGTTTTCAGTGCAAGACTACCAATTGTATGAATCGTTACTTGCCCACCTCTGCGATCCTTGTCCGCTCGTAAGGCTTCATAATAAGGTTGTGCAAGTGTTTTTTGTGGGACATAAACTAAAATAGACTCAGCAGGAATACCTTGTTCTAATAAATACAGAAGGCGATTGACACCCACTGTTGTTTTGCCTGTCCCAGCTATACCCTCTAACCATATTTTTTTATCAATCGATTGATTAATAACTTCTTTTTGTTGCGTTCTCAATTTCATATGGATTACTTTATATCCCTTATAGATGCGGTATAATCATCCTCTGATTGGATAAACTACATTATAGAACGAGTTATAGATGAGCGCGATAAGATACCGTGTTACAGATGCAATGGATGATATGCTCGGTGCAGAACATCTTCAGCAGGTTGTATGGGGGATGTCCCCTGCTGACACACTAAGTGCTGCAACCATGCGCTGGATGGTACATATTGGCGGATTACTCATTGGCGCATGGGATAACCAGACAATGGTTGGATTCTGTATTGCATCAGTCGGTAAGCGCGAAAACAAATGGATATTATGGTCAGATATGGCAGGTATTCACCCTGATTACCAAGGACAAAACATTGGCTATACACTTAAACAAAAACAAAAAATCTGGGCGCGCGAACAAGGATATGAAGAAATACGCTGGACATTCGACCCTATGCAACGCGGGAATGCCTATTTCAATTTTCACAAATTAGGCGTGATAAGTTATCAATACCATCCAGCCTTTTATGGTGCAATGCAGGATGACATCAATCGAGGTTTACCAGCAGATAGGCTTGAAGCCGTTTGGTCAACATCTGAAAATAGTACTGAGAATCCAACTACAAATCCATCTGCCCCATTCCTCGTTTCTCATACAAATGGAGAGATTAATATAGCAAAGTCCGATGAAAAACAGGTTTGTATCGAGATACCGTATAATCTGAAATTGCTGAAACAAAATAACCTCGAACTGGCTACTCAATGGCAAAAAGCTGTGTGTTTAGCATGTCTAGATTATTTTCAAAATGGATACCAAGTTGTGAATTTTCACAAGTCAGATGCAAATGCTTGGTACATTTTGCATAAAAATACTTAACCTTTCATATTATTTCTACTTTTTTAGAAAATTCTAATACCACTTCACCAAGCAAAAAATCACATTGACTATACGAAAAATAAACCACTAAGAACTATAATACCCCTTCATACTATCTAAAAAACATATGACCATCAATTTATAGTTTAAAATCTATGACAATCCCCATTTAAAATTGGTATTATCCTCTCTGGTGTATAATTAAATCATTGTTAAAATATAATCGCAGTCACTAACTGCAGATTTCGTTTTTACTTTTTAAGGAGAAGTACACAAATGAATAAATTTATTCGTTTTGCTACCCTCAGCTTGCTGTTGGTAGTCATGACAGCGTTGGTATTACCTATCAACGCACAAGAACCTGCTGGTGGTGTTATCATCGAAGGTCAAGCTGGTGGCGATCCATCTGTGATTAACCCCTTGATTTCCAATGATACAACCTCTAGCCGTGTCGAAGGTTTCCTCTACCCTTCACTCGTTGGCGTTGATCCATCAACAGCAACTTTCGTGAATGGCGAATACCCTGGTGGTATCGTTAATGGTTGGGAACTTGCTGAAGATGGTTTGACTTACACATTTACACTCCGCGAAGATCTCTTCTGGAGCGATGGTGAACAAATCACAACTGATGATGTTATCGGTTCATGGAATGTTATTTCCTCTGACGCAGAAATTAGCCCATTGTCATTCATCGTTGATTCAATTGAATCTGTTGAACAAATCGATGACTTCACATTCTCCGTCACAATGGCAGACACCGCTTGTGATGCGATTGGTGATGCGATTGCATCTATCCAACCTTATCCATCACATACATTGCCAGAAGATATTGCAACACTTCCTGACATGGAATACAACTTGAATCCAACAGTTACAGCTGGTGTTTTCAACTTCAGTGAATTCCTTCCAGCACAATCCATCAGCTTAACCGCAAACGAAGCATATGCTGACGCAGAGCTCGGTTACGTAAATAGCGACGGCTGGATTTACTTATCCGTTCCAGATTTGACAGTTGCTGTTGAACGCTTCCTTGCTGGTGAATTGAACGTCATTGACGGTCCTCAAGAATCCGCTCGTGAAGAAATCTACTCTGCTGCAGATGCTGGCGAAGTAAATGTTTACACCTACCCTGGTAACTCATGGGACTACCTTGCATTCAACCTTGCAGACCCAGCAAACCCACAAAATGGTTATGACGAAGATGGTAACATCATCGATCAAGGTGTTCATCCAATCTTTGGTAACACACAAGTTGGTGCAGAAGTCCGCCAAGCATTGAATCTTGCGCTTAACATCGATGAAATCATCGAAGGTGCAACATTCGGTGAAGGTACACGTATGCCTTCTTTCAGTGTTCCATCCTCATGGGCATATGACGATGAACTCGAAGCAGTTCCATACGATCCAGAACTTGCTGCAGAAATGCTCACCGAAGCAGGTTGGGTAAACAGCGATCCTGCTGATGTATCAAGCCTCCGTGTTTGTGACGGTTGTGGTACAGCTGAAGACGGTACAGAAATGATCTTCAACTTGATGACCAATGAAGAAAATGGTCGCCGTACAGCTATCATCACCATTGCTCAAGATCAATGGTCACAAATCGGTGTTCAAGCAGAAATCGAAACTATCGAATTCTTCACCATGCTCGACTTGATGGACGCGCAAGAATGGGATTCATATGTTCTTGGTTGGCGTAATGGCTATCCTGATAGCCCAGATATGACCCAAATTTTGACACCAGCTGGTGACGTTGTTGGTTCTTCCTCCAACGCAGGTTCATACTCCAATCCAGAATTCATTGAACTCAATGAACGCGCTCGCGCACTTCCAGGTTGTGACCAAGATGAACGTTCAGAACTCTATCACCAAATGCAAGCAATTGCACAAGAAGATACACCATACATCTTCATGTTCGTTCGTAACGGCTTCTACGCAACCCGTAGCACCATTGATGGTTTTGATCCATACGCATCACAACTTTACTGGAACATTGACACATGGTCAGTTCGTTCCGCCGACTAGCAATCACATTAACATTTTAATGTAGTTGTCCTCATCCCCCAGTTTTTGCTGGGGGGTGTTCAATTATGAGTATTTTGGTGACGATATTATGATTAAATACATTGTTAGACGATTACTACAAGCGATACCAACTTTATTTGGTATCTCAGTTCTTTCTTATATGCTTATGTTAGCAGCACCTGGTGGACCTGTCGCAGCATTGACATTTGCACCTAATATTACCCCTGCAGAACGTCAAGCCCTCGCTGAAAAACTGGGTGTTAATGACCCTGCCATAGTCCAATACTTACGATGGTTCATTGGTGATGATTGGATGCGATGGGATAGCGACGGCGATGGGATTTCAGATGGCTCGGTACTTATCCCATTGATGGGTACAAAACGCGATAATAAATATCTACCTATAATCGATGAAAATGGTGAAGTCGTCATGGAGCCTCTACCCCCAGGCGACAATTATGGTATTGTCCGTGGTGACTTCGGACGTTCCTTCTATCAAGGACGGCGGCAAGTTTTACCAATTATGTTGGAACGTTTAGGTCCAACACTTGAGCTTGGGATTGCATCCTTATTTCTAGGTCTATCGATTGGTGTGCCAATTGGAATTCTGGCAGCAGTTGGGCGTGGTGGCTTATTTGATAACTTCACCCGTGTATCAGCAGTTGTATTTAATGCCCTCCCTGTTTTCTGGCTTGGTTTACTCCTCATCCTTATATTTGGTGGGAACGGGCTTGACCTCTTACCGATGGGCGGTCCTTGTGAAGCTCAATTAACAGGTGGATGTCCTCCTATTTATCAACGCCTAGAATATCTGATTCTACCGACTTTCACAATTGCGACAGGTGGTATTGCAGGATTCTCTCGCTTCATGCGGGCTTCTATGCTCGATGTCATCAGCCAAGATTATATGCGAACAGCAAAAGCTAAAGGTCTTAGCTCCCGCGCAGTCTGGTTTACACATGGCGCACGTAACGCTCTTATCCCGATTGCTACCTTCTTAGGACCAGCCCTCACAGGTGTTTTGACAGGCGCGGCGATTACAGAAACAATTTTTGCATGGCCAGGTCTTGGGCGTTTAGTTGTAAGCTCTGTCACACAACAAGATTATCCTATCGTCATGGCAACAACCATGTTTGTCGCTATCTTGACCATCTTGGGATACATTCTGTCCGATATTATGTACGCTTTCATCGACCCCCGTATTCGCCTAGACTAAACGAAAGGAGATTATCATGGCAATGAATGATAAAGTTGCACAAATTAATCCCGAAGAACATGAAGAAATTGTCAGTCGCTCCTTACTCGATAAGGCAATTCTTCGCATACGCAAAGATACCTTGACTTTAGTCGCAGGTGGGACAATCCTTCTGATTACCCTCTTGGCTCTTGGCGCAGACTTCATAAGCTACAATATATTAAATGTTGACTTCACCAAGACAATCATTCGAGACGCATTTGTTCCAATGGCATCTTATGGCTATGGTCCTGATCAAGAATTAGATATACGTATGGATGAACCCCTTGACGAAATGACCTTAGCTGCGGGAACAACCACGATTACCTTTGACTTTACCATTCCCGAGGGCTTCACCTATAACAATAAACGCGCAGCTACAATTGCTGTTTTGATTGCAGATGATGCTAACGAAGATGTCGTAACTGACAGTAAACGAGATTTGCAAGCCAAGATGGATCGTATTTCTAGCGAAAATCTTGCACTTGGAACATACTCGCTTTCTGTTCCTATGAATATTGTTGCAGGTCAAACCACAATCGAAATCGAAACCAAATCATCATATTGTGAAGTAGGTCGCGATAACGTTTGTTTCAGCAATGATGTGGATTATATTGTTCCCATTAATGTAACTGATACAGCAACAACCAGCACAATTGACCTTGAGCGTACGGTTCATATACCTGAAAAGATCCATTTCTACCCTTTAGGAGCGGACGACCTCGGGCGTGATCAACTTGCTCGCTTACTTTATGCAGGGCGTATCTCACTAAAGATTGGCTTCCTTGCGGGGGGACTATCCATTGTTATCGGGATTAGCCTTGGCATTATCACAGGCTTTTTTGGGGGTCGTGTTGATGACATTATCATCTGGTTGATTAGCACAATCAACTCAATCCCTTTCTTCTTTACAATCCTGATTGTATCAGCAATTTTAAGCCCAGATGAGAATAGTTTGATTCTTGTGCTTGGTTTCCTTGGTTGGACGGGTACAACACGGCTTGTTCGTGGGGAAACAATCTCATTACGTGAACGTGAATATATTGTTTCCGCAAGAGCGATGGGCGCATCAAACTACCGCGTGATGTCCAGTCATATTCTACCCAACCTCATCTCAGTCATTGTGATTAATCTAGCAATCGATATTGGTGTTTTGATTCTGATTGAAGCCAGCTTGAGCTTCCTTGCTGTCGGTGTTAAACCACCCACACCAACATGGGGCAATATGCTCACCAACGCACAACAATTCTTCCGTTTCGGTCCACATCTCGTATTCTGGCCTGGTTTCATGATTTTCGTAACCGTGCTTTGTCTTTATATACTTGGTGATGGTGTCCGCGACGCTTTCGACCCAACCCTAACAGACTAAATTTAATAATAATTGTCACCACATCAACGAGTATAGGAAACTATGCTCGTTTTTGTTTTCATGTTTAATCTTTTCACAATCTTTTCACAATTCTCATATGCGATTAAGGATGAACTATTAAAATCTACAAGTCATATATAATAAACATGGTTGAAAATTTTAATTAATATTCAAGCGATTTTAGTATCGCATAATTACTACCTATTAACCCAATCCTAAAGGTCATCTTATGCTAGAAACACTTGCACTTTTTGTCAGTTTCTTTGTTTTGGCTATCGCATCAAAAGAAATTGGTCACTTCCTCGGCAAATACAACCTTCCCCATATCACAGGTTATCTACTTACAGGAATGGTTGTAGGTCCTTTTATCCTTAACCTAATGCCCAAAGGCAGTACCGAACAACTGCTTATCATTGACCAACTTTCACTTGCGGTTATCGCCTTCATTGCAGGGAGTGAGCTTTTCCTGAAAGAATTACGCTCTCGTTTACGCCCCATTTTGATGAATACAACAGGTGTTATGATTGCAGGCATTATCATCAATAGTGTGGCTTTCTTCTTTCTAACCGAACTCATTCCATTCACACAAGGTATGGAGGTATCAGGTCGTGTGGCAGTCGCAGTGTTGGGTAGCACAATTTTGCTTGCCCTCTCCCCTGCTTCAACGATCGCTGTCTTACAAGAAGTCCGCGCAAGAGGACCATTCAGCAAAACTGTTTTAAGCATGACAGTTGTAATGGATGTCATCGTCATCATCTTATTTGCAATTGTCGCTGCCCTTGCTGCTGCTTTGCTCGAAGCAGAAGCATCTCTAGATTTAACTTTCCTACTCCAACTAGCTATTGATTTAGGTATCGCCGTCGTTGGTGGTTTGGCACTGGGTAAAGTTTTAACTTGGGTCATCGCATCACATTTACACCGCTTCATCCAAATCGCTCTTCTTTTAACATTAGGCACAAGTGTATTTGTTGCCTCATCAGAAGTCACAGCCTTCACAAAATCACTCGGTTTTGAAGTTCACTTAGAAGCCCTTCTCATTTGTATGATTGCTGGATTTTATGTGACAAATTTTTCAGACTACCGTCGGCAATTTGAAAAACTCCTGCACGATGTTAGCCCAATGATTTATGTTGCCTTCTTTACACTGACAGGAATCGGTCTGAAGCTAGACATCTTGTTTGGGACAATTGGTATTGCAATGGTGCTTTTTGCTATTCGCATTGTCAGCATCCTAGTTGGGTCATATGTCGGTGGAACAATCGCTGGCGAAGAAAAACAGATTCGCAACTATGCTTGGATGGGACTCATCACACAAGCAGGTATCGCACTTGGTTTAGCTCGTGAAGTCGCTTCAGAATTCCCTGCTTTAGGAGATTCTTTCGCCACCATGATTGTCTCGGTTGTTGTATTAAATGAAATCTTCGGACCGCTCTTTTTAAAAAATGTACTCCGTCGCGTTGGAGAAACTCACGAAGCCCATCAAGGTGAACCTGATACAGATCGTGATGTTGTTATCTTCGGAGTCGAAGGTCAGTCAGTCACACTATCCCGTCAGCTACATCTCAGCGGATGGAATGTATCCCTAGCCGATACAAAGGAATTTCAAACTGATAAAGAAAAAGAGGAATCTATTTCATATACCCTCATTGACAGTAAAGACCTCGATAATTTTAAATCACTCCTAAACAGTCAAACAGATGCTGTTGTTGCAATGCTAGATGATGATAACTTGAACTTTGATGTTTGCCAGCTAGCATATGAAGAATTTGGTATCCGTCGTTTAGTTGTCCGTCTCAACGATATATCCAATGCACCAAAGTTTGAACAATTCAAAGCCATTGTGATTGATACAGGCTCAGCACTCGTCAGCCTCATGGATCAAGCAGTGCGCGCTCCACAAACCACTGCGCTCATGATGCACCAAGACCCAGAATATGACATCGTTCAAATCACAGTCACTGAAAACGAATGGGAAGGTCTATTTCTACGAGACCTGCGTTTGCCATCAGATGTTCTCATCCTAGAAATTAATCGCGGTGGTTCAAACATCGTTCCAAATGGTAATACAGAGTTACGCCATCGGGATGAAGTCACCATCATTGGACGTGCTACCAGTTTGCAAGAAGTTACACTCAAACTCGGTTACTAACGACCCCATTAATCTCTAATTTAGCTATTAAAAGCCTCTTCAATACGAAGGGGTTTTTAGTATCCATATACTTTCACAAAGCACATATTACTAATGATAAGTTTTTATTCATTTCTTAATAGTATATGACCTTCTATAACCCTGTCTATACTGTTACAATTAGTCGTTGACCATAAAACTTAATCTATAGAGGTGTCTTTTGCCCAGTATTCGTAATGATATTCGTAATATTGCTATCATCGCCCATGTCGATCATGGAAAAACAACCCTAGTTGATGGGATGCTTAAACAATCCAACGTATTCCGTGACGGTGCGGAAACAGGAGAACGTATTCTAGATTCTAACGCCCTCGAAAAAGAACGCGGTATTACAATCTTAGCTAAAAACACAGCCATCACATGGGCTGATATCAAAATTAACATCGTTGATACCCCCGGTCATGCCGATTTTGGTGGTGAAGTTGAACGTGTTTTGAACATGGTGGATGGCGCACTTCTATTGATTGATGCTGTCGAAGGTCCAATGCCACAAACCCGTTTTGTCCTACGTAAAGCACTGGAATTGGGACTACGCATTATTGTAGTTATCAACAAAATTGACCGCCCACATGCCCGCCTCAATGAGGCACTTGACGAAACATTTGACCTATTTGTCGAGCTAGGTGCAACCGATAGACAAGCAGATTTTCCAGTTATTTATGCAGTTGGATTAGACGGTATTGCTGGACATAGCGCTGATGAAATGTCAGATACACTGGCGCCGCTCTTTGAAACTATCGTTGCAGAAATCCCTGCTCCAATAATCGAAACAGGTAAAGCACCACGCCTTCTTGTTACTACACTTGAGTATGACACATATAAAGGGCAAATTGGTGTTGGTCGCCTAACATCAGGTACATTTACAAAAGGTATGAATGTTGTCCGCATCACACCCGATGGGCAACGTATCAAAGGTAAACTTGATTATCTATTCACCTATCACAATCTTGATAAACAAGAAGTTGACGAAGTCGAAGCTGGCGACATCATGGCATTTGGTGGCTTTGATAATATCAGCATCAGCGACACAATTGCTGACCCGTCCATAGAAGAAGGACTACCTGTTATCACCGTAGAAGAACCAACTGTACGGATGACATTTGGTGTCAATACATCACCATTTGCTGGACGTGAAGGTAAAACAGGTCTCGGTACATCCCGCCGATTGCGTGAACGCCTCATCAATGAAACACGTAGCAATGTTGCGCTTCGTGTAGAAGATGGTGAATCCGCAGAGCGTTTTGTTGTGAGTGGTCGTGGTGAGCTTCACCTTGGTATTTTAATTGAAACCATGCGCCGTGAAGGGTATGAATTTGAAGTCAGTAAACCAGAAGTCATCTATAAAACAGACCCAGATACTGGAGCGACCCTAGAACCGATTGAAGAAGTTCACATCGAAGTCGCAGACGACGCTTCTGGCATCGTTCTCGAAATGATGGGCGAACGTAAAGCTGAAATGACCAACATGAAAAGTGAAAACGGCACAACATTCTTGACTTACATCGTGCCAACCCGCTTTCTCATTGGTTTCCAATCACATTTCATGCGTGCAACCAGTGGTATGGGTCAATTTAACACCCTTTTCCATGAATATAAACCTATCCTCAAAGCCGAGCCACCACAACGTCAATTTGGTAGTTTAGTTGCAATGGAACAAGGTACAGCAATGGCATATGCCCTCACCCACTTGCAAGCTCGTGGTATATTTTTTGTTGAACCCAATACAGAAGTTTATCAAGGAATGGTTGTTGGCGAGCATATTCGCACAGGTGACCTTGATATGAATGTGACAAAAGCTAAAAATTTATCAGCAGTTCGTACTAAAAATTATGCTGAGGATGTCCGCTTAAAAGCACCTCGTCAGATGAGCTTAGATGACTATATTGAATTCCTCGCTGCTGATGAACTTCTCGAAGTGACACCCGATAGCTTGCGAATTCGTAAACGGATTTTACAATCTGAACTACGTATGAAAGATCGTAAACGCCGTGAAAAAATGATCATGTAATCACATTCAAAATGTGAAAACAAGTCATTAATTTATATCCTGATAAGTTCACTTACACAAATTTTGGAACTTATCAGGATTTTTATTTTTTACATTTTTACAAGTTTTTTATTAGTCATGATAATTGTTATCCCAATCGCACCTCTTCACTACTTTGGGATAACGCCACCTACCCTACTCGCGCTTGCATCCCCCTTTCAAATAATGTATACTATCACAGTATCTATACTGTCTATGATTTTTGGAGAATAAGCCTTATGCCGCAAGATCACCGCCCTCGCTCAGAAACTCGCCGTATGATGATCGAGATTGTCGCAAAAAGCGAAGACCCACTAACGCGAACACAAATCGTTAATGGCTTAAATCGCAAGAAAACACCCCACCTTATTGACATGATGGATAACCTTGTGGACGAAAATATCTTCCAACGAAATGTGGTTACTTTTCACAATGGGGTTACTGGTTATGTCTACTCGCTCGCAAAAGAATACATTCATGAATAGAGAGTTTTGAAATGAAGATTATTACACTTCTCAATGAAAAAGGTGGGGTAGGTAAAACAACCGTAGCGACACATATTGCTGCTGGTTTAGCGATACGAGGCAAACGCGTTATCCTAGTTGATGCAGACCCACAAGGACATGCAACTATCGCATTTGGTTTGCCCAAAGAACCCGGGTTTTACGACTTAATAGTCCGTAATGCTCCCTTCCAAGATGTGCTTCGTCCAATACCACCTGAACGCTTTAATGTTCCCGATGAAGCAAATGACACCAAAGGTCAACTTTTATTATTACCATCAAATATAGAAACCCGTAGTATCGCAGGTAACATCTCAGATGCCTTTACTGTACTCAAGCGGTTCAATCAATTACGTAATGCAATAGATTATGTAATCTTTGACACATCGCCAACACCATCTCTGTTACATTCATCAATCTATATGGCAACAGATGGCATCATCTACCCAACAAAATGTGAAGCGTGGAGTTTTGATGGATTGCGTGAAAGCTTCAGTCACAAAGATCAATTCAGTCCGATTCGTCAACAATATAACTTGAATGAAATTCGGGTTCTCGGAATTGTTCCTACAATGTATCGAGGGAAAACACTTGAACATCAAGACAACCTAAGACGGTTACGGGAAACATTTGGCAAACTCGTATGGAAGCCATTACCTGTGCGTACAATCTGGGCAGAAGTTGCAAGTGCCCGTAGAACAGTATTCTCACTTGCACCCGGTACAGCGACAGAAGCTGACGCATGGAGTCTGATTAATCAGTTAGAGGAACAAATCTATGAGCACGAATAAGCGACGAGGTCGAATTCAAGAAGAAGAAAACCTATTAACTTCTAACCCAAACTCGCTCGACCCGAAAACAGCGGATGCTATTGGATTTGGTCTAGGTGATTTAGCACTGGATATTGCAGCAGCCGATACAGAATACCAAGCCATCGAAGCCATCAGTATTCACAGGGTTGTTCCAAATCTTTTGCAACCTCGCTATGCAATTCCACATGTGCTGACTGATATTTATCAAGTCAATGCAGATAATATGGTTGCAATCTTCGAGCGTTGGATTCAAGAAATCCAGCTAAGTCGTGGTTCACATGGCGATTTCAATTTAGAGGCGTATCTTTTAGGTGCCGATACAACTCGAGGTCAACAAGCTGAAAAAGATATTGATGAACTTACATCAATCTCCACAGAACCAAGCTCCAATATTGAACGTGCCTTCATGAAAATTGTAGACCTTGCGGCAAGTATTCGTCGCGATGGATTATCAAATCCTATCAGCTTAGTGCAGCATGGCGATGTATATGAAATTGAAACAGGTGAACGGCGATGGTTAGCTTACCACATACTCTATTGGAAATTTGGCGATAGTGATATTCTTCACAATGGGAAAAAGCGGAATTGGTCACGAATCCCAGCCCGTGTTGTTCGTGAAGTTGATGTTTGGCGACAAGCCAGTGAAAACAATGCGCGTGATAATCTAAATGCTGTCAGTAAAGCAAGACAACTTTCACTTTTACTGATGGACATTCATGGTTGGGAAAACTTTACTCCCTTCGACCAGTTTGACAATGAGCAAGATTTTTATGCCCAAGTTTCAGATGGTCGCGAATGGCGAATCCCGCGTGGGCAAGGTGAACGTTTGTTAAATGCAATGGGCTTAACTGATGCCAGCCAGCTTCGTCAATATCGCTCCATACTTCGTTTATCAAATGAAGATTGGCGTAGAGGTGATGACGAAAATTTGACAGAGGGAGAACTAAGAAAACTCCAATCTAAAGACGATACCGTTACAGGTGTAACGGTATCAGGAAAAACAGATTCACAAAATCCTGTTATCAAACTCGCGACAGATGCGACTAATTGGCGTGCCAAGCTCCGTCGCCAAATTGATAAGACCGACGAAGAAACACGTCAAGAAATCCGTGAATTGATTGAAGAAGAAATCAGTGAGTTAACACAACTCATGCAAGAGCTGGATGAATTCGACTAACTACACAAAAAATATCCATCGCATTATTCAAAAGGATACTCAATATAGTGTCCTTTTTTATTTTATAATTTTCTATACCGTTACAGGTGTAACGGTATAAACAACAAATTGAGGTTTAGGAATAGGCAAATATAGCAACATTAGTTAACAATTTAGCAGTAATTGTAGAGAAAGTAGCTTGCCCTGTCCGTTATATATGATATGTAAGCGTAAAATGAAAACGCCATCAGACACACCAAAAAGATATATTTTAATAAATTCTGATGAACGATTTTGACAGAAATTATTCAAAAATCAGATGGACAAAATATACCAATTTTTCGATATAAATTTTTATACCGTTACAGGTGTAACGGTATAACCACTAAAAATAGAATTTAAGCATAAAATTCAAAAATGGGCATATATATCAAAAGGGATTATTCTTAGCAGAAAACAGGGAAATATTGCATTTTTGAGGGGGTCTAATCAAGTGCGAACATCAAAAATTTCATGGCTACTGAGGGATAACCAAATTTAATTGCATGACGGGCTAAAGCATAGAACATTTCAGTATGAGAATCAATCAAAGCCAAATAAACATTCCCATTACCAAATTCCTTCAACATCCGATAAGCGATACCCCGTTTTGCAGGTCGCCGCACAAGCTCACCATGACTATCATACGCAAATAGATAACTGGTGATTGTTTCCGCCACATCATCTTTCGCAATGTGAGAAACAACAGAATCAAAATGCAGTTGCATATTATAAAAGCGCACTCGATTAACACGTTTCTTCACATGCTGGAATAAATTGTCTACAACCTGAGCCAGTCTTGATTGGTCACTACGACAAGATCGAAATGCTTGAATTTTAAGAAATTCCGCGGGAGTAATTTCTTCCCAAGTAGTTTCTTCAATATGTTCATCTTGGGCGCATAACGATAATTTAGCTGGTTTTTGAACACAGACAATCACATCGTGTGCTGAGCTTTTTAACAGCTTGGAACCCAGATGTCGCCATGCTGGATACCGAATACCTATCTTTGTTTCTAACCAAAATCCATTTGTCGCGTTTTTCATGACTTTATGGGTTCTTTTAGGCAATGTATCAAGATTAGATTTTGAAAGCGTAAAATAGGCTAAATTTTGCGTTTTTTGGACATTTAATTCAAGGTTGTAGCGTTGGATAGAACGAACATTTACACCAATCCGTTGAGCTAACCATCGCAAAGGTACGTTAGGAGCAACTCGTTTGATGTATTCGCGATGCAATGCTAAGCGATATAAATGAGCACTTTTTACGTCATGAGCAGTAATAATATCTGAGGGACTCCACCCAACATTTAACAAGTCAATTAGATATTGAACAGACGGCACTTCATACAGAACTTCGATGGGTCTGCCTACATGTGTAGAATTATGTCCCCTATTGTCAGGGTATTCTACATATCTTCTAACAATAATATATTCACCATGATAAACAGACAATTCACCAGTCAAAACTTGCATAATGCTTTTACGATTCATACCATATTGTTTTGCAAGTTTAATAGCTTCTGCCATCGAAAAATATCTTCCGGGTTTCCATCTTGCTAATCGAAAAATCTCTAATAGACGAGGCATGATCGTTGAGCGTTGATTTTGTAGAAAATATTCCCGAATGGAATTTGGCAACCCAATGGCTGTTTTATGCAAATATGAAATCGATTTTGCCGAATATGCACTCTTTATTGTGGTGAAGGCTTCCACAAAGCGGTCATTGAATGTTTCGGGATGATGTCCTTGGGGTGGCGGTTGTTTTACATGGTGATAGGTTATTTCTTTTTCGACTGTTGTAATAGATAATCCATAATCTCTACCAACAGATGCGGTACGATATAAGGCGTTATTTCTTCCAATCTGCGACACCAAATTATCATATATCTGTATAAGATTGATTTTTTCGAGTGATTTGTTTGAGGGCTCTATTTGATTAAGTGGGTTATAAGTAGGAACTTGAAAATAATTGAGGAGTTCATCCACCAGATTTGGTGTTAGCAGTCTTCTGTCTTTTGGATTGATGACTCTATATGTCCAACCTTTAATAACTGATGGTGGCGCGATAACATAAGATTTCTCCGCTTTGATGTCTCCACCATCGAATTTATAGCTAGACAATTGTTGATTGATTTTAAAATAAAGATGATAACCTCTTCGGGTTTTAACAGTAAATGTATCAGCAACATCTGGAAATTGTTTACGGAATTTATGGTATGTATAAACATCATCAAAATCGATAACCATTAATTGAGATACATGCCCACATACAATACCAATTGCAGTGACATTTTGTTGAAACCATTCGTCGATTTCTTGTGGAAATGCTAACCGTTTCTGAAATTGCTTCCAGTGGGTGAGTGGTTTTTTAGGATTTGATTTATGATTATCGCCATGAACTGGAATGACCGAAAAACCTTGTTTTATAAGGCTTTTAGTCGTTTCTATTAGGCTATGATGAGGTAAAACTTCTATATTCTTCATAAGTAAAACATCAAATTTGTAAGGCAAACACTTGCGTTCACAGCACAAATTCGGTACTATGTAAACGTAAATGGTCATGCACTATATAAAAATTGGGAAATAGAGCATGTGCCAAGCTATAAAAAGTTGGTTAATTGCGCGTACACAAAATCAACGGATTCGAGACCAAAAATTTTGTACGCCTAACTATAGGTAGTTATGATGAAAGAGGCGCCAGCCTCTTTTCATTTTAGTTAAGACACTTCGCTAAGAGTAATTGGGATACCCCAAACAAAAATCCTAACCACATTGGAAAGATTTTCTACTGATTTAAGGGTGACATTTTTTACATATTGTGATACACTATCAGTAGAATTTTATGAATTTGACTTCTCTACTGGCGCAGAGATTTCAATCAGAAACGGGCTTTTAGCTCGTTTTTTGTTTCCTTTCCTATATCAATACAGTTTACTGTATATTTTTGAAAAAAGCAACTAATTCTTTGAAATTCGTTCTAAATATGTTTAAATTATCTAAGTCTTAATTATAGAATATAATTTAGTACAAATGTTCTATTTTGTCACCCCACTAACAATATATCTTTCTCTAGATAAGTCAAGGACTTCAAAATGAAGATTACATTTCTCGGCGGTGCTGACGAAGTCGGTGCAAGTTGCTCCTTAATTGAAATCGCGGATAAATTGATTCTTGTTGATGCGGGGATTCGTATTTCGCCTCGTACTAATCATGGAATACAAAATAGCCAGCTTCCTGATTTACAGCCTATATCTGCCGCAGGTGGACCTGATTTTATTCTCGTCACCCATGCCCACACAGATCATACAGGTGCTTTACCATTGATTCTGGAGCAATATCCCCATGCGCCTGTCATTGCAACCGAGGCAACCCAAGCACTCACCCGTGTTTTGCAATTAGATGCACAACGTATTATGAAGAGTCGTCAAGAGCAAGAAGGCGAATTACCTCTATTCGATGAAATTTCTGTCCAACGCTTGATGGATGCTTTCCAAACGATTGAGTTTAATAAGCCTTTGAAGTTGGGCGAAGGGCTACAAGTCACCTACTATACTGCTGGGCATATTGCTGGAGCTGCCGTCCTCGTTTTTGAGAGTGGCGAAGGCACACTTGTGATGTCTGGTGATATATCTAAGTCTGAACAACGGACTGTAAAAAGTGTTGTCGTACCTCCCATTAAAGCAGATGCCCTTGTATTAGAAAGTACCTATGGGGGGAAACTACATGCTAACCGCGTTGGCGAAGAGAAACGCCTCATGCAAACCTTACAGCGTGTGACGGAGCGTGGTGGTAAAGTCCTTATCCCTGCGTTTGCATTAGGACGCGCCCAAGAGGTGATTCAGATTATTCTTGCTTATGGTGATGAATTTGATGTGCCAATCTATGTAGATGGTATGGTTCGGACGGTCTGTGATGCCTATCAGACCTTTACAGATATTCTTCCACAATCAACGGTTCGAATGGCAAGTAATGAACATTTGTTCTTTAGAGGGCGAGTAAAACCTATTCGGAGTAATCAACATCGTATGGAAATTGCGATGAGCGAGCAACCTGCTGTTGTTGTGTCTAGTAGTGGTATGTTAACAGGCGGTGCATCGGTTGTTTATGCCAAACATTTTGCACCCGATGAACGCAATGCTATTTTACTGACGGGTTATCAAGATGAAGAAGCCCCAGGGAGATTCCTCCAACGTATTATGAGGGAACGTCAAGATGGGGAGACACCAACCCTTAAATTCGATGATGCGACGATTAAAGTCCGTTGCGAAATTGGCACATATTCGCTATCTGCACATGCTGATGAAATGGAATTAGTGAGTTTTGCTGATGCCGTGAAAGCAACTGATATTATGCTTGTTCATGGTGACCCCAATGCCCGCCATAGCCTCGCTACAGCATTACGACAACGCGGAAAATCTGTCACTACTCCGAAAATTGGTCAGACTAAAATCTTGACCTATAAAGCTAGACCGTGGGGAGTTGGGAGCGTAGAGTCGGGTAAAGAAGTGGGCGCAGTGGATTTATATAAACTGTGGCAATCCCTCAAAGGTCGTGCTAATGACTTCTTTAGTATTCGCGAATTAGCGCAAGTCTGGTGGGGGTCAACTGATCAAGCCATAGATATGCAATCTGTACTAGAGAGTGATGCCAATATTTACTTTTCGGTCGATTGGCGCGACAAGAAAAATTATAAAGTAAAGTCGGAAGAACAAGTCGAACGTTTACAACGCAGTCGTGCCATAATGCTGGCAAACCCTGATATTATTGGCAAGTTGATTGTTATGCGTAATAGCAATGGGCAACCTCGTCTAGCTGTTGTTAACGGTGCTGATATTGAGTCCTTTAGTGCAATTGTACAGAATCAACGGGGAACAAATCATCCTGCGGACGCACTTTTATGGGTGATTGGAGACTGGGAAAAACTAACTGAAGAGAACTCTCTCCGCGCGAATTTAACTGAATTGCATCAAGAAATTCGTAAATATAAAGACATTATTTTACCGTTTAGCCAACGCTTGAAACTCGCAGAAGATGGCAAGTCTGTTTTACCTGAATTACTGATTCCAGACGCATTGCCCGAAGGTCTTGAACTCCAAACTGTTCTCGCGACAATCGTTATGGCACTTGCAGAAGATGGTGCAACTTTAGAACGTGACGGCTTGATGCCACGCCGTGCCAGAGAACATGGACCGCTCGAACAAAATGAAGCCCGTGATTTGGCGATGGAAATTATTCCTGACACAGCCTACTTGCGTAAAGTGGGTATGGACATTCATCGTAAGCGTTTGATTCTTACTTTTGACTTCCCTGATACCATTGAACGGCGTTTTGGGGAACAAATTGAACAAGTGATTGAACAAACAGGTTGGCAAGTCCATATTAAACCGACAGTCAATCAACAAGCACTAGGCATCGTTGCGGATGAGATTTTACCTGAGGGCGTTACAATCAATAAAGGACCGTCCTATCATATGGATAAAGGGCAAGTTCAATATGAACTGTCCAATATATCCGATGAACAAGCCACACAACTTCGCCAGAAATACCGCGAATTGACGGGATTTGACCTTATCATTACCAACAAATCGCAACAACAAGCGGACGAAAATATAGAACCGATAAATGTCGAGACTGGTGAACGGATAGAAATTAATGCAGCTTATGGGTTAATACGGTCGCGTCTTAGTGACTCTGGACTGACCAAGACCAGTTTGAAACAAGGTCAGATTGTATTAGCATTTATCTCGCCACAAGTTGGTGAACGTTATATAGATGAGATTCGCCAATTGTCATTAGATACAGGCTATACATTACGTATACATCCTCATCCCAATCAGCATAAAATTATGCAAATCGCCAATAAGCTATTACGTGAAAAAGGGTGGACAATAATCAAAGGTCCTGGGATTCATACGGATAGAGCCGAACTCTTTGTCAAATTAGCCAATGAAGTTGATGAAAATATGCTACAAGCATTTAATGATAAGTTCATTGAGGAAACAGGTTTTAAGCTCATCATCGACTAGCGTTCTGTGAGGGTGATTATACTGATATCACCCTCAGGCAGATTAATTTAGCCGTTAAAAAATCCGAAGATATAGCGATACATTTCGATTGTACTGCGTGGACGTTGCGCTTCATCTAGCCGACTGGATAAGGTGCTATCACTTAATGCACGAGAGTCTCCATCATCTGCAATAAAGCTAATGAGCGTGACTAGTTTTTGCAAGTTCATGGCTACGGATTGCTGAACATAGCTTCGGTCACCGTCAGAAAGAGTCCGTAGTTGACTTCCTATTTCGTCTCTAATTTCGGCACTTGTATATTTTATTGGCTTATCAATCGGCAAAGCGTTGATAGGGGCGCGCAGGATATTGTTTGTAATATCAGCTTGGTCAAGAATCTCAAGACCCGTACGCTTTCCAAATGGATAATCTTGTGGGGAGCGCGCAATCTCATATTTATAACGCTTATTGTCACCTATGGTACCGCTAATAAGTATGAAAATATCCAAAATACTGCTCAATCGGTCAGATGATTTGAGTGAGCTTGTAATCCCCTTATTACCAGAGCTTCGATGTTGCTCATAGAGAGAAACAATTGCTTTACCCATCTCGACTAAGGTTTTGCCCATTGCCTCGCGATCATCGATATCAAACCCAATACGGATTGTATCCAACATTTGTTGTAATTGACCCGTAGTAGGGCGATTATTATAATAGGCTTCGGCTGTGTCTTTGAGTAATTCGACTGCTAGCTCAAGCAATTCTGCATATGTGACTAAATCCACACTACCAAAGAAACGGCTCATTACATAAGCGATTTCAAGTTTACGGCGAGACTCTTTACCCATACTTTGCCCAAAATGTCGAACAGCTTTACGTGAAGTTGTGTTATCTGCTTTACGAATATAACTCCGCAAATACTCGAAAGACACCATCCGCGCCTTACGATCTTTACTCATTATTTTGAGCATCCTACGAATCATGGATGGTCCTGCATCATCCCGATAGGTTGCGATGGTTGGAATGAAGTATGCGGTTTCAATCATCTTCTCAGTGTTTTCTTGGCGTGCATAATATTCCAAAATGCCTAAAATTGTAGCAGGTTGAATAACTTGTAAATAACGCTGATTTTCATTTAGTGTGATAACAGCTTCTTCCGCAATGCGCTCTAAATTAATTGACCAACCTGTGCCTTCAAGAATACCAACCGATGCTGTTAGGTAAGGCAGACCCTTGATACCATTCCGACGAATAGCAACAAGAGATGTTGTTGCTTCATTTGCTGTAATTTTCACACTCGCAAACAGTTTTTGCACCATCGCTACATAATCAAATTGACGGTCAATCCCGTAGAAATCGCGTGATACTTGAATCATTCCTTTGGCAAGTAGGTCATACTGATGCAATACATATAATATCTGTAATAGATAACGTGGTCCTGTTTCATCAAGTTGCTTGACATGATTTTCTAGCAATTCATTACATAGTTGCAATAGAAAACCTGCATGGTCTGTTGGGTCACTGGTCTGGGTTGTCATAAACAAACCCTCCAATGCCTCGCCATCAACTAAATCAACACGCTGATTTTCCTTTGCCATTTCAGTAAATTTGAGGAGGGCATCTTTTCGACTTTTGGTACTTAAAGTTTCGACGGCTGCCATTAATGTACCTGTTGGAGCAGGTGGCATTTGATGATTAAACAAATGTGCCAAAAAGTTTATCATTGTTTGTGGCATATGTCGCCGCAATATAGGATTTGTTAAGACCTTAGCTAAAGGTTCTTGCGGAATATGCTGTATCGCAAGACTTAATACAGGCATTGCGATTTCTTCATCATCATCGATTAAGGGTATTAATCTGTTAACCACATCAGGAACAACCTGACCAATGGCGACACCTGTCGATGCAGATTGGATGCTATCAATATACTCATCGATGCCATCATAATCTTCTTCTTCAATCAGATTATCCAAATAACTTAATGCCGCTTTATAGGTAAGTTCAATCCATTGATGACCCTTTGGACCTAATGGATGCCCCATCCAGTTGAGGAGTGTCTTATAAATCAAATGTCCTTGCCCTTCATCTAAGGCATTAGTCATTTGTTGATGAATGTCACGAGCTAATGATTGATTATTGTGGAGCATAACCGCTACAGGCGCTGCAAATGTCATGTCTTGTATAGCAAGTGATAAATTTATGAGATGTCGAGAATAAGCTACCCGTAATTCTGGGGTTAATGTCGGATCATCTGATAGAACTTTTGATACATCTGCAACCTCAACAGGTTGATTTGTGAGTACCGCTTTGTCAATTTTTGTACGGTAAGAAGCATAGGATAAGGCTTTTGCTAAGGAGTCACCATTGCGGAATCGCCAGCCAGCAATAGGTGTTAATGATTCTGTTTGTTGTATTACTAGCTCTGCATCAAGCCGAAATTGACTAAGTATAAAATGACTGTAATCATCTTTAACCGTTTCACCTTGGACTTTACCTGTATTCCAATCATAAATAACCGAGCCACTGGGTGCTTTTCCCTCATCCAAAAAGCGGATTTGTAAACTCATTTGAGAGTTGCTATCCGTCGCTGCTGCAAATGTTACGCCATAGCGTGTTGAAGAGGGAAGTAAGGTCAATAGACCCTGGATGAACTTGATGCGAGGGTTAATATCTTTGGGAGCGTTAACAACGATTAACGATAAACCTGTGACAACACATCCCAACAAGGTCTCAATCGTATTCATTTTGTTTTTTGCAAAGGTCATCAAATCAAGTAAATTGTCAACCTGTTGTGCTGTTGATGGAATATCTGTATCTGTCAACGTAACAGGAACAAGATCATCGCCTAAACGATCATACATAGGAAGTTGTTTTTGAATCAAGCTAGAGATGGCTTGAACATTCCCGACCATGCTCCGCAAAACTTCGGCAGGCATAATAATATAGTGCATAATATGTTGCCCTGCAGTTCCTTTTTGAGATTGAACAAGGAAAAAGGGCGTGCGCCGTCCACGAACAAGTGCCCATGTACCTTCAGGCAATGACTCGGATGGTGATGCGAGTGCAAAGCGAATACCTTCAGCCACTTGCTCATCACTAATTTGTGATGACTTTGCAAGCAGGCGCATATCTTTTTGTGGTTTACCACGATGAACTAATTGTCCGTAGTAAAAATGTTCTAATGGAAACATAAATGCCAACTATCTACTTGATAAATGTTCTAAATATACATCAATGTACAACTATACATATCTTAACTTATTATACGTGCGGGTGAGATACTTTGCCAAAAAAAAGTAAAATAAAAGAATGGCAATAACCATTCTCTTATCAATTTCATGACTTTAATACTATTTTTTATACCGTGGGTTCTTGTTGTAGACTGTCTTGTGAGTGGATAACGTCTTCAACGGGTGTTGATGTCTGAATGAGGACATAGCCAATTACACCATATAATGCTGCTGCAACAACTTGAAAGCCGTGCAGTAAAAATCCAATTGAAGCCGCTTCAGATTCACCATACCCTGCAAATTGTGTTAAGCTGAATAGCCAACTTAATTCCACAACCCCAAATCCACTGACTGAAAATGGAAATGCCGATGCAAACATACCGATACTGATGATTGTGATAATAAGCGGTAAGGATACATCTAGTCCGAGTGCTGTCAATAAGATGTAATTTGTACCGAAGGATGTTGTATAGGTAAAGCAACTGATGAGTAGGGCGGATAGAAAGAGGCGTGGGTGACGAATTCGATCGAACTCGGTTGCCATCTTTTGTAATTTGTTTGTGATGTTTGTGATGAGTGCAATTTCTTGGGATACAATACGTTGTAATATCATCTCAAATATACGGACTGCTGTACGAATCAGTGTTCCAGCATAATATAAACTAACCATACTACCTATAAATACAACTACCACAACCAACATTAAACTATCACGTTGACTCGCAAACTGTTCGCCACTCATGAATATGCCACCAGCAAACACAATCACAATAATCACCAATTCTAAGATTCGTGCGCCAAATAAACTACTGACACCCTCCTCCATAGAATAATTCAAACGTGACCTCAATAGAACAATATACGACAACTCCCCTAATTTAAAAGGTAATAACCGCACTAAAAAATTATGATAGAGGGTTATCGGGATAAGAATCCGTAGTGGAGTATCCGCTTTGTCTAAAAGTGTACGAAAACGAATGGCTCTAAAGATATTTAATGCTAGATATGACGCGAGGGCACCTAACAAACTAACAACAGAGATGCGTCCTAATAATTCACCAAATTCCGACCACTCCACATTACTAGCAAGGTAAATCAGCAAGACGATTGTTACAAGTATACTAACGCCACGCCATAGTAATTGCTTTTTATTGACAGGTTTTCGCTTTGGGGGAGTTGTTGATAATGATTCTGACATATTGTATTTTTCTCTCAATTCATCGATTAGCTTTGATACCAATGAGACAAATCACGATTTAACAATTTGCTCAGGTTATCAATCTCGGATTCAAAGTCATGCAGAATAGATTGGCGTAACTCAGGTGTTAAGGGGGAGCGTTTTTCATATTTTGTATACGCGTTGATAACACCTTTAACAGCACTTGTTCGATAGGTATAGGGTACAAAAGCGTTGGTTGTCGCCAGATAGGTTAGACGATCTTTTAGTAACATTAATGAAAAACCTGTTTCTAAAATCATTCGTTGTAACCATTCCAGACGGACTTCTTTATTTGGATTTACAACATCAAATGATGTTTCAAAAGTTGAATCGATCTCTAAATAGTCAAGCACATCTTTATAAATCCTTGAGGTATCATTTTTGAAGTCATCAAAGATAATGACATGGACGTTTTCTTCCCCAAAAACATCAAAATAACGTTGAACTTGTTGGGTATAACTTGCCATCTCATGATAAAACAAACCTGTTATACAATGTGCTGCTCGCCGTATCTTTTGCCCTTGCCTCCGTGCAGGTTCAGCTGCCAATGCTTCTTCAAAATCTTCAATTTGTTCATTACCACTATATCGAAATTGAGACCACATCGAATACATCATATCAACAGGGTTACGCAAAATCATGATAATTTTTGCATCTGGATTATAGTCATGAATTTCTTGCGCTGCGTTTTGACTGACCAAATACCACGGAGACGATTCTCCGATGCGTGTTTCTGTTGTGGTATCCTGAAACAGCTTGAGGTATTTTTGAGGTTTATTACGAAACTGCATAAAGCGCGATCCAAGCAAATCCGACCCAAAATAATGAGGTTCTTTATAGAAGGGCATATAAATATCAGGATGGCGTTGTAGATATTCATGCAGTGATGTTGTACCACATTTGGGTGCGCCAACAATGAAGAAGTTGGGCTTAGGTTTTGTACTTATTTGTAACTGATGTATAGGTTGCACTCGCGCCATAAAACTATAATATTCTCCTGAATAGAAACGGTCAAATTATAGTGTAAAAACTAGAATTTTATAGTCCTATACTTGATAACCAGAAAACAAGTCCCCTAGTTTGTCAAAATGCTGTAAAATTAAAGGATAAGAAATACATTAAATACGAAGGAACAAAAATTACTGTGACTGACCAAAATGATGCTAACAAACATGAATTTCAGATTTATCTTCCCGGATTGTTAAAAGTCCTAGCCGAAAGTCTTTATTCAACTAAGAAAGTTGCTATCCGTGAATTGATTCAAAATGCACATGATAGTTGTGTACGTCGCCGTGTCGAAACAAAAGAAGCCAGCTATAAACCACGTATTGATGTGTCTATTGATGAAGCAAATCGAATTGTCACAATTCGTGATAATGGGTCTGGGTTGACCGATGAAGATGTGCGTACCTATCTGTCAACCATTGGACGCAGTTACACCCGACAACTCGGCGAGAATTTGTCGATATTCAATCCTGATGAAGCCTCACAATTAATTGGTCAATTTGGTATGGGCTTCTTGAGTGCTTTTTTGGTCGCTTCGGAAGTTGTCCTTACAACCCGTTCCTATAAGGAAGGAAGTCCAACTTTACAGTGGCGTTCAAATGGGGATGTTCATTATGAATTAGAAGAAGTTGATGAAGTCTCTGTCGGAACAAGTGTCGAACTTCACCTCAAAGCCAACGCTGCATTTATGCTCAATGAAGGCATTTTGGGTGATACTATTACACTATACGCGGACTTCCTACCGATTCCCGTATACCTCAATGATGGTTTCTACCCACTCAATGCTCAACGCCCACCGTGGGAAGCACTTGACCCCAAACAAGCAACCCAAGAATATATCGAAAAAGTATTCCGCGTTGGTAGTCCTTTGGCAATTATCGAGTTGAATGACCAAGTGATTGACCTCGGTCATGATACGATGACAATCCCACTAGAAGGATTTGTCTTTATTCCCCCAGGGTCGGTTGCGTCGGTGCAAGAATATGGGGATATGAATGTATTCATTCGGCGTATGTTTATCTGTGAACATCAACGAGATTTGTTACCGTCATGGGCGCGCTTTGCTCGTGGTATTGTCGATTGTGCGTATCTACAACCGACTGCCTCGCGCGAAGAATTGCACCAAGATGATAACTTCATGTTTATACAACAAGCGATTGAAGAACAAATGCTCAAGGGATTGCGTCGTATCGCTGATGAAGACCCCACCAAGTGGAAGCAAATTGTTCGCGGTCATGCTGATGTGATTATGGGATGGGCAGTACAAGATAATGAATTCTTCGAGCAAGTTTCCGACATTATCACCTTCCGCACAACCCGAGGGCAAATCAGTTTACGTGATTATCTGAAAGAAACAGACAACAAAATTTATTATGTTACTCGCCAGATGGGGTCACTCCAAGAACGCTTGTTAGGTGAGGGGCATGGTGTGCCTGTTATTGATGCCAGTTGGTTTGCTGTCACACCCTTCTTGAAAAAATTTGCTGGACGCACCCCGAATGTTGAATTGGTTCAACTCGATGGTGAATCGAATCAGTTGATGCGCCCTGTTGATGATGAACGCTTCGACCGTATTGCCGAATTCTTTGAACGGCGTGAGATAAAAGCGCGTATTGTGACCTTCAAACCTGATGACGTTCCAGCGATTGTTATCTATCCCAAAGATGCTGAGTTTATTATGGAAACCCGTAGCGCACTCGATTCAGATGAGCTTCCTGGACCACTAGCGGGTTTGGTCAATGATTATGTCAATCGCTTATCACAAGAACATGATGATGACCTTGGTGGAACATTCTATATCAACGCATCGAACCCACTGATTATCAAACTCGCAAAATTGTCCGAAGGAACAGGACGTGATGCTGCACTGATGTTAATTTATCAAATGGCAAAACTCTTCTCTGGACGCATGTTAGATAATCTGCAAATTACAGAAGCCTTCCGTGATGCGAATTCGGCTATTGATAAATTGCTGGAAGATTAGCATATATGGCTTGGGAAAGTGATATTTGGGGATGGGTTGACAATTATTATCGTCAGGCTATCCTCGAAGGTAACACCACAAAGATGCGTCTCGCAACCTTGCATTATGATGCTTGGAAGCAGTTTGAACATGACCCTGAGTTAGCCTTGGCGACCTTAGATGAAGGTGTTGAAATTGCTGAAAAATTACATGAAAACTGGTGGCGTATTTATTATACCTACTGGCGTACAGAAGCCCTCATTTTCTATATTGGAGATTTGAATCGCGGTATAGATAATGCTGTTCGTACTGTTGTCGAAATCCGTAAACCCGAATATGATCGCTACCCCGGTAAAGGGCGAGCCTACCGCGTCTTATTGGATGCTTACGTTTTTCGTGACCCTATCGGATACGAAGATAAAATCCATGAGACCATTCATACAATGGAGCATGATATTCCTCTCGACCTCGATACCCGCTGTTTGTTACAGGCACGCCGTTCACAAATGTCAAATATCCTTGAAGATTATGCGGATGCCGAAAAAAAAGCCCAAGTTTACCTCAGCATGTGTCAGCATTCGGCGTTTCGCTTAATGCACGCCTACGAAATTTTAGCTGACCTTGCCTTTCGTCGTAAAGATTATGATCAAGCCCTTGATTATGCTACTGAGATGGATGAACAATCGCGCCGCTCTCGTAAGAAAAGTGGGACAGTTGTTTCCTATGAAATTCAAGCAACCATTGCCCGTATTCGGGGTGATGAAGATTCTGCTCGTAAATTTTATCGCCAAAAACTGGCTCACGAAGCCTCTTTAGGTACAAAGAGAGGGAGCTTTAGTTATGACCTCATGTGCCAATATCATGAATTAGGCGGTTTGGCACAAGAAGCATGGCATCTACGCGACCGACAATTATCCGAAGTTGTTGATAAAGGGTTTTTCCATGCAGAGGTCTGGGCGCATATCTTACGCTGTCGTTTGCTAGGGCGTATGGGAAAACCGCTTGAAGATGAAATTCGCGCAACCCATAAAGCAATAAAGAACTTGCTTAAGCCCGATAATTTCCTAACCAAACTCCAGAAAATCAAAGCTGGTGATTACACAGAGGATCAATATAGTGGCTAATGTCTGGGATTGGTTTCAAAACGGGTATTATCATATCAATCCCGAGGTAAGAAAGTTGCCATATCTGTTTCATAACGCATGGGATAGAAATGAAACAGACCCACATCAATGTAATAAATTGTTGCTAGAAGCGCGGGTAAAGGCAGAACTCCTAAATGAGCCATGGTGGGTTTTGTTCTTTGATTATTGGCGTTGTATTTTGTTATGGGCACGCCTTGACGATTTACATACTGCTCAAAAATTAGGGGTTCGTATGACGGTTGATGCCAAAAAACCGATGTATGAACTTCATCCGATTGTCCCCCGTATCTACAACCAACTTGTTAGCATCTTCACTTATATTGACCCTGTCGGCTATCAAAGTCGCATCCTTGAGTTAATGGCGTTTTTAGAAACGGATGTTGATATTGACGAAGATATTGAGTATCTCTTGCTAGCCAATCGCGCAAACCTCTTTTTTGCACTGGATGATATAGATTCTGCGCGTGAATGGGCACTCAAAAGCCTAGACCGTATTCATCATCGAGCCTATTATTCTGCTAGTGCCTATTCCAAACTTGCGCTCTATAGCTATATCCGTAAGCAATATCAAGATGTAGCTGATTATGTAGAAGAAGGCGAAAAAAGTGCCCGTGAAGCAGGACGTAGGTTGATTATTTGTGAGATGTTAGCATGGCGCGCTTTGCTGGCTCATATTAATGGCGATATAGAAAGTGCAGAAAGATATTTCTCACAAGCTGTCTATAATCGTGAGCGGATTGGCACAACACCAACCTTCACCTATCATGATATTATCTGTGATTATTTTGAACGCACAGGGAAAAGTGAAGAAGCGCTCCAACTCCGCGATGAACAACTTGTGACACTTGAACCCAGCGGGCTTATCCATGAAATATGTGAATGCCATTTGATGCGATGTCGCTTGCTTGGGCGAATGGGTGTATTGACAGATGCCGATATAGAAAAAGCAAAAACGGCTTCATCATCCTTGTTAAAACCACAAAGCTATCGTGCAAAACTAGCCCAAATATCGGCTGGGAATTATGAAAATTGGTGGGGACTCAAATGACCTTTGTTGATGTTTATTCGTGGATACAACGTTTTCAGCACGATGCCTTGCAAGATGGAGATATACCACGCTTACAACTGGTTGAATATCAAACTTTAGCGTGGCAACACTTCGAGGCAAACCCACAACAGAGTCTCAGTTATCTACAAAGTGCGCGTGATCTTGCCGAAACATTACATGAGCCATGCTGGATGCTATATTATGATAGTTGGATTGGGGAATGTCTAAATCTGTACTTGAATGATTTCAAGCAGGGGATTCAACACGCCATGAGAACGGTTGTTGAAATTCGTAAACCCCAATATGCACACTGTACAATGCTTTGCCGAGGGTATCGCATTGTCATCGAATCTTATATCTATAGTGATCCCGTTGGCTATGCCGATAAAATCCGCGAACTAATAAAATACACCGACAATGAAATTCCTATCGACTATGATACCTATGGTATTCTAAAGAAACGTGAATCCGAGTTAGAGTTTGCACTAGGAAGACTGCAACCTGCAATGGAATCTGCGTTAGATTACCTGCGTCGTTCATCCGAACAGATGGTGACTTTTCATATGATGTATGCCTATGAAATGCTGGTTCACTATTTCTATCTACTCGGAAATCACCATCAAGCCCATGAATTGATTATTGAATGTGAAAACATGGCACGAGCCAATCAACGTCTGAGTTTAGTTGCAATCGCCCAAGCATGGCGCGCACTTTTTACATTAATCGAGGGTGATGAATCTTCGGCAGAATCTCTATATCGGCTTGCTACATCAAATATGTCACAATTGGGGATGTCCGTTTCTCTATCATACTATGAAGCAATCTGTTCATATAATGAACGAATAGCTCAGCCTGCACAAGCGCTTGCCATGCGCCAGAAACAATATGCAGATGTTATCGGCCGTGGGGGATATTATTTAGAGACCGAAGTTTTACTAAAAATTGCACGTTTGCAAGGTCGGATGGGGCTTGAATTAATGAATACTCTACACATAGCACGTCAGACCGCCGAGCATCTTCTACAACCGAATCATCTTTTGCAACGTTTACAGGCTGTTGAGGACGGCAGGTATACAGAAGACTATACATAAAAAGAGATGATATATGTCAGTTGAAAAACCTCGTGTATCCATTATTATCATTACCTATAATGATGCCAAATATATCGAACAAGCTGTCCTTAGCGCGCTTAAACAAAGTTATGAATCAAAAGAAATTATTGTTGTCGATGATGGCTCGACAGACAATACACGTCAAATCCTAGACCCTTATATGAATAGAATTCGGTATCATTACCAAGAGAATGCAGGGATTGCCCATGCACGCGATACAGGGCAAGCATTGTCTGAAGCAGAATTTGTCAATTATCTTGATTCAGATGATTATTTTATTGACCCTGATAAAATAAAAAATCAAGTTGCATTACTCGATGCGAATCCTACATGGGCTATAGTATTGAGCCATTATGATATGATTAACAATCAGGGTGAAAAAATTTATACAGTTTATATGCCGACCCATAAACCGACTTTAACCGTAGATGACGCGATCATAGGTGTGTCTTGGATTTTAATGACTTGTTTAATCCGTCGAGACTGGATAGATCTTGTGGGTGGGTTTGTGAGTTCGTATCCGCGTATAGAAGATTTTGTTGTACGAATGAAGATGCTTGCACTTGGTGCGAAAATGGGTGTTTACCCTTCGGTTACATTTGCATATCGTATAGATAGCGACCCCTCAAAACGACAAGATAAAGATCGTATCGGGGCTGACTCTTTACTTCAATTACTGAATGATTTATTTGAAAAAAACTATTTTCCAGACTTCACTCAAAAACAGAAACAACAAGTCTTAGAACACTATTACCATAATATGGCTATTATCGTTGGACGCTCTGCCAATTTTGAACAACTTGAGCGCTATATCCAACAGTTACAAATCTATTGCTCCTCACCGAATAATTGTGCCATGTTACCTTATCATGTATTTGCCTCTATTATCTTTAGTACATCACGAGACCAAATTGAAATTGCTCAGCCTAATGAATTGATTAACACATTACATCAGTTGATGACTGATAATGCTATCGGTTTAGATATGGGGACATGGTGGTATGAAATCTGGTGGATATATTATTATCTTGATATGAGTCAACTGAATGACGAAGACGATTTCATGAACATTAATCGCCAAAATAATCATCTTGTATTGGCTCGCTGGTTGCAAAGACCGATTCGTGATATTGTGAAATTAGCTCAAACCGCGCTAATACAGCATATGATACCGCCAACTGAGGCTTCAATCCAAATTGTGACTTACTTCTGGCAAGATGTTATGCAGGTAATAAATCAACCCGAATCCGACTATCATGTGATTACTTTATATTTAACCGTTATGACACGCTGTATTTTTGCGAAAAAATGGCGAATGGCAATGTCAGCATGTGTGCAAGCGATTAAAGCAAGTAAACAACCAAAAGCTATATTACCGTGGCTACGCTTTTTCCGATCATCTTTATATTTTGCTACTCAGAAAATTTAGGTCAATAGAATGCCAACGCTCACTATTATCATTCCTTCATATAACGCCTCCGACTATCTGCCCGAGACCTTAGATAGTATCCTCTCGCAGACCTATACTGATTATGAAATTATTGTGATAGATGATGGGTCAACAGATAATACTCAAGATGTACTCGCTTCTTATATGGATAAGATAGATTATATCTATCAAGATAATACAGGGGTATCAGAAGCACGCAATCATGGTTTGCGTCTAGCAAAAGGGGAATTTGTCATTTTTATGGATGCTGATGATTACTTTATCGTAGATGACAAACTCGAAAAGCAGATGGCTGTATTTGAGAAAAACCCAAAGCTGGATATTGTGCAAACTGGGTGGCGTATGGTGGATTCTGAAGGGAATCATCTATTTGATATGACCCCCTGGGAAGATATGAACGGTCCTATTGATATTATGTGGTTCTTATGGTGTCCTGTCCGCTTAGAAGCCATGGTGGTACGCCGTGAATGTGTGATTCAAGTTGGTGGCTTTGACCCGAAATACAAAGTGTCACAAGATTTAGATTGGGCACTGAAGATGATTCTAGCGGGATATAATTTCCAGTGGCAAGAACGCGTTGCGAGTGCCTATCGTCAACACGGGTCGAGCCTTACGCATACCAATCGGCTTAAACTGGTGGATGACACCGTACTCGTAACAGAAGATTTACTCCAACGTCAAGATTTATCCCGTGATCTCAGTCGCTATCGTCCCAATGTCCTCTATTTTCGATATTTGTGGGCAATAGGTGAGTTATACATTTTTGACTTACACGATGATATGAAACGCTATATGCGAAAGTCGTTATCGATTGCATCAAAAGATGTTGTATTGGTTCTTTTCGATTGGCTTGGGGAAATTGTTAAACGTCTTGATGAGAAAAACTTACCTTTAGAGCAAGTGAGAAACATTTTTCCGCTATGCCAAGAAGTTGCAGAAATTGGAGAGACTATATCATTTGATGACGAAAACGAAACCCCGATTCAAGATGTCTTAGATTGGTGGCTAGAAGTATTTTTGCCTTTCCAGACAGGAGATACATCACAAATATCATCAGATACGTATCAACGATTCAAAGGTATGTCTGTTCGTGAAATTGTCAAAATCACACAATCTGCCTTGCTGGTTACACCGATTTTCCCATCAGGAAATGACATCAAAAACTTGTGGGATACACTGCACCAGCAAGAACTTATCAACGATGCTGATTATCGAGAAGTTACAACATTGTATCTGACTTTAATGACACGTACAATTTTTGCTCGACGCTGGCGATTAGCCCTTGCAACGATTCCGTATGTGATACGGAGTGGGTTACACCCATCAGCATTGCCTGCATGGTCGCGTTTCTTTAAGTCAGCAACACGCTATATGGCATTGCGTCTACATTTGATGAAAGTATAGGATAAATTCCTTGCAAGCAAGTAAATCAACAACTCAAGGTGAAAAAACACGTCGTCAACAACTCACGCTTTTACTGGAAAATGGGTGGTGGGCGTTAACATGGTGCTGGAAGACTGCACCTATTTTTCTCATTTTATCTATCATTCTAACCTTGATACAAAGTGGGATACCTGCCCTCCAAGCACTTGTGATTCGCCAAGTTGTCAACGCTGTAATTGATGCCATCGCTGCGAATGATATTGCTAAAGATGTTGCCTTCCAGAATCTAATTGTTCCGTGGTTGATTATTGGCTTTGTTGTTACTCTTGTGCGTGAATTAGTCATGCGAGGTCGCCAATATATTTCTAAACGACTACAAGATGAACTCTTCCTCAAAACAACAATCAGAGTCTTTACACATACGACAAAGCTAGAGTTACGTATCTTTGAAGATGTCGAATATCAAGATATGATGGCACGCGCTCAACAAAATATTGCGCTTCATGTTTTTCTCTTTGTAGATAATGTGCTTGCTGTTATCACAAACGCTTTGCAGATGGTCTCTCTCATTGCGATTCTTGTATTGATTGATTGGGTCACTGTTATTCTATTGACCCCTATCGTCATCCCCTATGTGATTTTTAATTGGCGAGAATCACGCTTACGCTATGATCGTGTATTTGAACGTGCAATTAAATACCGGTGGACAGCCTATTTTACAGGTGTATTGATTGACCGTGCCTCCGTACCCGAAGTTAAATTACTTAAGATTGCACCAACCATCATTGAGCGATATGCCAATATGCTGAAAGACTTCTTAGATGAAGATCGCTTTCTTATCACGCGTAAATTACGTGGTGATGCTGTGTTCTCAACTGTCTTTACTGTATTTTTCTATGTCGCCTTTACTGCGGTTGTATGGCGTTCCGTACAAGGGATTATCACAGTGGGGGATATTGCAATCTATGGTGGGGCAGTATCCAACTTACGATTTTCACTGGAGGGCATTAGTGCCTCTATTGGCGGTGCAATGGAGAAAATCTTATATATTACCAACCTCACAGATTTTCTCGCAATACCAGCATCGCTTGAACACAAAGACGCGAAGCCAGTCGAAAAGATTACTGGAGATATTCGTTTTGAAAGAGTGAATTTCTCGTATCCAAATACTGAAAAACAAGTCCTGAAAGACCTCTCATTCCATATCCCATCAGGTCAAATTGTTGCGCTTGTTGGCGAAAATGCGGCAGGTAAATCAACCATCGTGAAGCTCATATCACGCCTCTATGATGATTATGATGGGCAGATATTAATCGATGGTATCGATAGTCAACTCATTCAACGTGAATCTCTATACGAACATCTCACGGTCACTATGCAGAATTTTAATCATTATGAAGCCACAGTACATGATAATATTGCATATGGGGATTGGGAGCGACTTCAAGATGATCGCGAAACAATTGAGAAAATTGCACAACAGATTGGTATTGATGAGATGATTAATTTGTTCCCCAATCAATATGACCAAATGTTGGGACGTATGTTTGGGGGGATTGACCTCAGTGGTGGACAATGGCAAAAGCTCGCTGTCGCCCGTACACTTGCACAAACGAATGCTAAAATTATCATTCTTGATGAACCAACATCAGCCCTCGATGCACACGCAGAATATCGCATTTTTCAAAACTTCCGTGAACTCGCAAAAGGGCGCACAACCATCTTGATTTCACATCGCTTTTCAACTTTGAAGATGGCTGACCGTATTCTGATGTTGGAAAATGGCAAAATTGTCGAAGATGGCTCACATGATGAGTTGCTTCAAGTTGGTGGAGCATATGCTCGTTTATACGATTCTCATCTAAAGCAAAATGCAATAGTATCTTCATAGAATAGAGGAATATTTTGGGATTTATTATCGGCGGACATCAACGCTCTGGCACATCTATTATGTATGTCTTGTGTAATGAACATCCTGACATTAGTATGACGCTCGAGTTTGCTAATTATGAAATGGTGGGCGAAACACACCGTGCTTATATTCGATGGTTGTATGAATGGTGGTGGGAAAAACGTCATATCTGGTTTAGACGTGAATATAAAGACGACCCTTATCGTTTTCTTCGTAATTTGGGATTTACAACCGAGTATGCACTCCGAATGTATAGACCGTGGACGCATCGTGTTACCGTCGAAAAGATTGATGCAACTCTAAATAAGATGTTCCCTAATCAAAAAATCGTAGGGGATAAATACCCTGATTATGTCTTTCACATTGACCGATTAATTAATCACGACCCGCTTAAATTTATGGTGATGTATCGGGATTCCCGTGATGTTGTTAGCTCAACTTTACGTAAAGCGCGCACAGACTGGAAAGACATTCATCCCTTCGTTGACTTGATTGATACTGCCGAGAAAGTAGCCCACCGCTGGAATCTCTCAATTGAGCTTCAAGAGAAACATCTGAATAATCCTAAAATCCTTTTGATTCGTTATGAAGACATGATTTTAAAACCCTATGATACGATGCAACAAGTTGGTCAATGGCTGGGGGTAGACCCTGATTTATTCCCCACAGAATCCATACACGATACAAGCATCGGTAAATATCGCAGTGGTTTAACCGATGAAGAAGTCTCGATTGTGGAAGACATTACCCGTCCTGCCATGTTACGCTTAGGTTATGATATATGAGTCAGCCGACAATAACGATTGTCATCCCAAGCTATAACCGCCCAGAATCCCTCTTGCGATGTTTGCAATCTTTAGAAAAACTGGATTACCCGAAGCACTTATGGGATGTGATTGTGATTAATGATGGTGGTGAAACATCATTTTCATCAATCGATGAAAAGACTATTGATATACGCCTTCAAAAAATAACAATTGATAATTCAGGACCTGCGACTGCACGTAATCATGGAGCGCGTCAGGCGACAGGGGAATATGTTGCCTTCACAGATGACGATTGCGAGGTCATGCCCAACTGGTTATCTATTGCGATGAGTTGTTTAAATGACACAAGTTGTGCTATTGGCGGTAAGATGATAAATGCTTATCCTAATCATGTAGCTGCAGAAACATGGCAGGTATATATTGACTTCCTACAGACCAAAATTCGTACAGCCGATAACCAACCCATACTGCTTCCTAGCAATAATATCATCTATCATCGTCAGACGTTTCTTGATATTGGTGGCTTTAATGAAACCTTCCCATTACCAGCCGCTGAAGACTTCGAGATAGGGTATCGTATCTTTGGTCATGGGTATCGTCAGATTTTTATAGATGAAATGAATGTGATACACCATCATCGCGCAACACCTCTCGCTTATCTCAGCCAACATTACCGTTATGGACGCGGTGCATACTATATGCGACACATTTTGGCAAAAAATGAACTTCCCCACCCTGTGACTTTATTACCACGCCCCAAAGGTAAATTTTTCCTTGATTTAGCCTTGCACCTATGGAATAGTCGCGCACCCTTGATGATGTGGATATTGATGTTTCTGACACCAATCGTTCATTTTCTTGGACGTATGCGAGAAACACTTGCCCCGATTAGGGCGATTCGTTAAGAACAACCTCAATCGCATCTGCAAAATTCTGTGCAACATTCACAGGGTCAAATTGGGGTAATAGCTTTTGAGCATTTCGGTTTAGATCGGCTCGTAGCTCTGGAGACAACAATAATTTCAGGATACTATCTACAAGTTGGCTATGATTTTTCGGGTCAATGATTAATCCATCCTGCTCATGGGTCACATGACTCGAAAATCCTGCATATGGCGAGCAAATTAAAGTTAACCCTGCTGCAATGGCTTCAATTGCCACAACTGCGAATGTATCTTCAAGGGATGGCAATACAAAAATATCGCCCTTAGCATAACACTCTGCAATATTATCGGGCTCGATAAATCCCATCAATTGAATATTGTTAGATAAATTATGTTGACTGATGATTTGCTGAATACTGTCTCGTTCATGCCCTTCACCAATAAGTAATAATTGGGCTGTGGGTAGTTGCTTGACGACATCTACAAATGCACGGACAAGATAGATAACCCCTTTTCTCTCTGATAGGTAACCTGTGTAGATAACAGTGGGTGGGTGAGGTATTTTTATTTGGGAGTCTATAAATTGCGTTGAAACATAAGTCTGTGGTGCAAGAAAGATTGTATCGCTAGGAATACCTCGTCGCCGAAAATTATCACAGGCGGCATGGCTTGTTCCTATAAATCCATCGGCGCGGGGGATAATAATTTTTCGCATACCTTCTTGATTATCGCTCAAATTCCTATCGGTATGTTCGGTCATTTCACTCCATATCATTAACTTACAGCCACTTAACCGACTATATAATAATGCGATCAATGATGGAGCTGAATATTCGTAAGCAATAATGAGCCGAGGTTTGAGTTGTATCAAATCAAAGAATAAGGTTGGGTTAAATCGCACAAATCGCCATTCGTCACGAAAAGATTTCTTCGGCAGTTTGACCGACCAATTAAAGAGTATCTTATGCTCATAGTGTAGTTGGCTGGTATCAATTGACCACTGCCTGTCACTAGCCTGACGCATACAATACCAGACTGTTATATTATGAAAAGTTACGTCTGATAATTTTGTGAATAAAGGTATCCGATATGGCATAATTTGATTGTTAATTACCAAGACTTTATGTTTGTACATAGTACTCTCGTATGGGAAGTAGGTCAATTTGTGCGAAAATAACTATAGAAAACGAAATATAAGGTAATAATTAATTTGAAGCGTAAATAACTTGGTGTATAATGTGGATGGTCTCTATTATAAAGCATCCACCTATTTAACAGAAAGAGATATATATGACTACCTTTAACATTTCACGTAATAACGAACAAGCAAATTCCAATGTTTTGCTAATTGGTATTGCTCTTGTAGCAATTGTTGCTGTAATTGTTGCATTCGCTCCTGCACTTTTCTCCAGCTCAACAGTAGCTGTAGAAGGCGCACCATTTGGTAATAATAGCAACGACGGTAACTTCACTGTTACGACTAAAGATGACGTACGTATCGAAGGCACTAGCCCAAACCTTAATATGTGGCCGAACTACAGTGAAAATAGTATTTTCATTGATTCACCAGGTCTTTCTTTAACCATCGATTGTGATACAGATTCAGTTGAAGGTCTTGATGCAGCTGGTAACGCTGTTTTAGTTGACGCTGGTGGCGTAAAAATTGCTTACTCCTCCTCAGATGATCTCTACTTCGTCACCGAAAAAGATGTCGTCTTTGTGATTGATGGCGCAACTTGTGAAGTTACAAAAGTTTTACTCCCATCCTAAGTAGAACTAAATTGATGTGAAGAGACTAAAATCCCCTCCCCGTGAGGGGGTTTTTTAATTCTATCCGCGTATGAGGTCTGCTAACTGAATTGCCTCTGTATCCCTTGGTGATAAACGCAGTGCTTCCTCAATCAAGATGAGTGCTTTATTACGATTGTCCATAACGTCCCATTCAAATCGCGCCCACTCGCGCCATAATTCTCCAACCTGTGACCACATGATTGTTGCCCGTTCGTAATATTGTTGAGCAAGTTGAGCGTGTTTGTCGAAGTCCTTAGTCCCGATGGCAAGATTTGCTTCTAACCGTGCAAGGTTATTGACATATAAACCATAATAAGGGTGCAAAATCACAGCTTGATTTAATTGTATAATTGCATTACCAACAGCTAATCCATTATTGGTAATAAGCCCCAAATCCAAATTTGTTGCTCCAGCATCATGCCATAATCGATCATCATACGGACGCAAACGCACTGCAATATTCAGGGCATCAGTTTTTTTGTCTTGTAGCGGGGTGCTTAATGCTTCCAATCTGTAAATACCTGCTAATATATCCAGTGTCCATATACCGACTGCAATGAATATAATGATGCCCATTAAAATAGATGAGCTATTGAGTTTAATCTCTATATTGTCTTCCTGTGACCCATAAAACATCCACAACATCAAAAACAATAAGATGATGTCCCATAGGATAGCTAACTGAGGGACAGGAACAATCCAATTCAGACTACTTAATAACCAGATAATCCCAATCGTCATCCATTGCTTGATTTCAATATCTTCCCATAGTGCAGTTATCACAACCGCTACTGATAATAAAATTATGTTAAATAGGGTGCTGTCTAATGGTATCCGTACAATAAATGCACCTGCAATAGCCAACCAAACCCAATTAGGGACTTTGAATTGCACGTCCTCAACTTCATCAAATAATAATAAGCCAATGACCAACCACGGTATCCATGTGGTCGCCACTGTAATAAAACCAAACTGGAGTTCGATAAGATGTGCAATCAGTAAAGGGAGGGCAATCCACGCACGGGTTGGAATGCTATCGCCTATAAACTTAGTGGTTATCCCAGTTTGAATAACCCCCAATAACAACCCGCCCAACATCCCGAAAGTAACACTCATCGGGATAAATTGTGTCCCCCATGTTAGCATCAGGGCAATGCCAGCCCCACCTACGACATCAACTATAATCCATATGTTAAGTAATTTCAGCTTTTTCAGGCTGACATAAAACGCACTTAAATAAATACCTGCTAATGCAATCACACCCAACCAACCTTGCATCACATAAGTGTCGTACCAAATATTATGGGCGCGGTCTGTTCGGATAGAATCATCGACGGTCTTTATGTTTCCGATATTGACCATTCGTAAAGGTGGTTCAAATGCTTCTAGACCATATCCAACCAAAGGGCGTATCGCGGACATCGGGTCATCTTGACCATCGGCACGAAGTAAAACGGGATTGTGTAGCATAATCTTCTGGCTATCTGACCATACCTCTTGTCGAAATGGGTCAAAGACTTGAAAGTTGAGACGTTGGAATAAGGAAGCTTGCGATAGTGATGTCTCGCCCCAATCCACCTGACTTAAAAAATAAAAACCACTTGAACTCAATAATGTCACACCGACAATACTGAACAAAATCCAACGCTTATTGCATAAACTTGCCCAGATGATTCCAGCTGTGAATAAGCCAATAAATAATGCTAAACTTGCTGCCCGTGTCCCTAATAAGATGAAAGCAACACCAATAATTCCCCACGACCCAATGACAATGGCGCGTTGTAACCTTGAGCTTTCATGATAACCATGAATAAGAAAACCGAGTATCGCCCATAAACTGGACAGGGCTAACCATCCCCCTGTAAATGTTGTCCAACCATATAAACCATAAATTCGGTCAACACCTTCTAATGTCTGCGCCTCCAAAATTGCCTGAGTTGCACCCAAGATGCTCACAATCCAAAAGAAGTACCATAGCTTTTTACCCGAAGTCCGCCACATCAAAAATGCACCTGCAACAAACGTTAGGTGGGTTAATAAACCAATTCGCCTTTGCCCATCACCAATAATTGACCGCAGAGGATGAATACTCGAAACACTCGATAACACCAGAACCACACACCAAAAGGCAATCGCATATAGCAAAATCCGCCGTGATGATGGAACGTGATTGATAACTTGGGGTATCAAAGGCAGTGTAAATAGAATGAGTATGCCGAGCAAACCTGCCCGATGCGCTTCATTGGCTTCTGCCCGAGTAATATGAGCAACAAATGGGAAGATAGCGATACTGATTAAGAGAATCGCATGATGAAGACGAGAATGAGTTGACATGAAATGTCCTTCAATTTGATGTTGGCTTAATACGCACCACGACCACTAATGACCGTCGAAGCTGTGCGAAGCAAAATAAAAATATCAATCCAGATAGAATAATGTGTGATGTAATATAAATCATACTCTGTATTTTCAAACATAGGTTTGTCAGACCGTCCATTAATCTGCCACCAGCCTGTAATACCTTGTGGGACTTCAAAGCGTTTTGTTTGCCATGATTGATACATACTGACCATTTCAGGTAATTCAGGGCGTGGACCAACCAAGCTCATATCACCTTTAAGTACATTAAATAGTTGGGGTAACTCGTCCAAACTCCAGCGACGAATAAATTTCCCGATGGATGTAACACGAGGGTCATCAGCCCGTTTATGAACCGTCCACTCATAAGATGGCGATGGTGCATCATCATACATAGACCGAAATTTATACATTGCAAATGGCTTTCCAAATTGCCCGACACGCTCCTGCTGAATAATAATATTGCCTTCGCTATCCCTGTGGATGGCATAAGCAATCATTGCAAACAGTGGTGATAAGGCAATCAAACCCATCCCTGCCAAAGTAATATCAAGTAAACGTTTGAATAACTTTTGTGTGGGCGTAAAAATCGGTTCACGCAGACCAATGAGTGGTACACCAACGACATTATCAATAGAGACATCAAAGTATGCGATTTCTGAGTAGTCAACTGCTAAACGTATCGTGACAGGTGTTTCCCCTAGCTGATTAACCAAATCTAATAAATCAATATTGCGGTCTGCATCTAAGGCAATAATCACCTCGTCAATGTGATGCTGGTCAATCAGTTGTTTTATCTGATGAACGTCACCCATAATGTCGTCGGCTAGGACAGTCGCTTGTGCCGGGTTTCCTGTTGATATAAACCCAATCAGTTGCATCCCTTGTCGTTTAACAACGCGGATTTTATCTCCGACTTGTTCGGCATGTTTCCCCACACCAATAATCCCAATGCGATAGGGATGTTGCCAGCGGTCACCATACCATATAAAAAATAGGCGGATAGCAATGCGTGCCATAAACAGAAATATAAAAATCAGCGTGACTAAATAAATCGCTTGTAAACGTGAAAAGTCTCGATAGAGCAGGTACAGTAAACCAAAAAATGAAAATGATGCCATCACATGCCCAAATAACAACCGTTGTAATTCTTGCCAGAAAGGCTTACTGAAGATGGGGATATAAACCTTCATCATATATAAGGCAAAGACCCAGAAGAAGCTAGCTAAGGGATATAGAATCAAGGGAGGACGGAATGCTTCTGCAATGGCTTCTTGCCCAATATCAAGTTGAATCCGTAACTTGGACGATATAGCGAGCGATGCAATCACTAACAGAAAGTCGAGTAATAATAAACCTAGACGATATATAAAACTGCGCCGATGAATACCCCTCACAAATGATGCCCTCGCTTAGCCCTTTAATACATGCCAAATGAACCGTGTGTTATACACCAGATACCGTCGCCATAATCGACGTGGCTCAGTTACGAATCGATATAACCATTCTAACCCATTTCTTTGCATCCAGTGTGGAGCTTGTGGTTTTACACCTGCAATAAAATCAAACGCCGCCCCCACACCAACGAGGAGTTTTGTATTGAGGTGGGGCTGATATGTTGCCATCCATAAATCTTGTTTTGGAGACCCCAGTCCGACCCAAATGATGTCGGCTTTTAATGAGTTCAAATATTGAATAGTTTCGGCTTTTGGCTCATCCCTCATATCAATCATAGGTGGAGCATCTGCACCGATAATGGTCAACCGTGGATAGCGTTCTTCTAGTTTTTGCATCATCAATTGTGGAACGTTTCCCAACCCGCCATAAAAATAGTGTCCTATATCTTGCTCCGCTGTTGCCTCACATAATGCACTTAATATATCGGGACCATAAACACGCTCTGCATCGGTATATCCTAAACGTTTTTGCATCCATACAATCGGCATCCCATCTGCACAGACCAAATCAGCGTTCTCAAGGGCATGATGGATTGTCTGATCATCTTTAGCTTGTATCAATGTGGCAACGGTACAAGTCGAGATATAGTGAGTTTCACTACTTGTAAGATACCCTAACATATCACTGATACTTGATTGAAATGTTTGTGCTGTTGTCGGCACTCCAAAAATGTCAATCCGTGTTGCCATGATGAGGTCCATTTCTATTCTTGTTTATAAATACATTGTAAACAACCGAACACAGGTCTGTAAGCCTAAGGTGCGACAGTCGCTCCCATCTAATGATTTCATGAAGAATGTTCATATATCCGATATACTTACCTCATAATATGTTACAATCATAATCAAAGTGAGTGTGTGCAATGTCTACAATCAGTAAAGAGTTAGGCTAAAACTTATGACTTTTATCCCTGAATTTCACGGACCTAATTCGGCTTATGTGATGGATTTGTATGAACGTTATCAACAATCCCCAGAGTCAATAGATCCTGTGACCCGTCAATATTTTGATCATTGGTCACCACAAATGGTATCTGTAAACGGAGATGCTGTTTCAACATTTGATATGCAAAAAGCGGTTGGCGTGGCTAATTATGCTCAAGCCATTCGACAACTCGGTCATCTGGATGCAAAGCTTGACCCACTCGGCAATGAACCGATTAGTGACCCTGATTTATCACCCGAAGCGCATGGCATTACAGAACAAGAGTTGCAAGATATGCCTGCGAGTTTTGTCGGTGATGCATTTATTCACTTTGGCTCTGCATATAACGCAATCCAAAATCTAAAAAATATATATTGCTCGTCAATTGGTTATGACTTTGAACAAGTCCATGAACCGAGTGAGCGTCAATGGTTACGCGATGCGATTGAATCTCGTCGTTATGCAGTTAGCTTCTCTAAGGAAGAGAACCTTTCCTTACTAAACCGTCTGACACAAATTGAAACTTTTGAACTGTTCTTGCAACGAAGCTTCCCAACCAAGTATCGTTTTTCCATCGAAGGCTTGGATATGATGATTCCCATTCTTGATGTCATGGTGAATGGCTCTGTCGAGACGGAAATCACTAATGTTGCAATTGGTATGGCACATCGTGGACGTTTGAACGTTCTCGCACATATCATGGAAAAGGATTATCAGCAGATTCTTGCTGACTTCAAAGACCCACTCAAATTACAAGAAGCCCGCGATGCCATTGGCTGGACAACAGGTGATGTTAAATATCACAAAGGTGTTGAGCGTAAAGTCTCATCAAAAGACGGCGAAAAATCTGTGACTGTCACCATGCCACCAAACCCAAGCCATCTTGAGGTCATTAACCCTGTTGCTGTGGGTATGGCTCGTGCAATCGGAACTGATGTAACGCAAAAAGGGGATGCTGTCTTTAACCCTGATGTGACCCTACAAATTCTAATTCATGGTGACGCATCCTTTGCAGGGCAGGGGATTGTTGCGGAGACATTTAATCTCTCACGCTTACCGGGGTACTGGACAGGTGGAACAATCCATATCATTGCCAACAACCAAATTGGCTTCACAACGATGCCATATGATGGACGCAGTACACTCTATGCTAGTGACCTCGCAAAAGGTTTCCGTGTTCCTGTCATTCATGTTAATGCTGATGATCCCCTCGCTTGCTTGGAAGTTGCTCGGATTGCCTTTGCTTATCAAGATGAGTTTGAAAAAGACTTCATGATTGACTTGATTGGGTATCGGCGTTATGGACATAATGAGTTGGATGAGCCTAGTTTTACCCAACCCCTAATGTACAAAGATGTACGCACACATAAAACTGTTCGTGAACTCTGGGCGGAGAAACTGGAGAATGCTGGCATTGTCCAAGCAAGTGATGCAGAAAAACTTGTCCAGCAGTCTAACGATAAACTCCAAGCGATTTTAGATGAAGAAATTGATGATGACCTAGCAGACCCAGTCGCCGAAGAACCAGCTAAAGGAGTTGCTTCATCAACCGATACCTCAATCCCGATGGAACGCCTCTATGAAATTAACGACAGTATCCAGGCGGTTCTCAAAGGATTTAATTTCTATTCAACGCGTTTCAAAAAGACCATTCTTGCGCGTCGTAGTATAGAAGACCCAGCAGCCAAAGTGATTGATTGGGCAGGGGCAGAAGAATTTGCATTCGCAACAATCCTTGAAGATGGCATCAGTATTCGTATGACAGGTCAAGATTGTGAACGTGGTACATTCAGTCACCGCCACGCTGTTCTGCATGATGCAAAAACAGGCGCAACTCTTGCTCCTCTACAAGCCATTAAACAAGCGAAAGTCGCCTTCGAGATTCATAATAGCCCACTATCCGAACAAGCCGCACTTGGTTTTGAGTATGGTTATAATGTCGCCGCCCCCAATCGACTTGTGATTTGGGAAGCGCAATATGGCGACTTTGTGAATGGCGCACAAAATATCATCGATGAATTTATTTTGTCTGCCCGTGAAAAATGGGGGCTGACACCATCACTTGTCTTGCTACTACCACATGGGCATGAAGGTGCAGGACCTGACCATTCAAGCGCACGTCCAGAACGCTGGCTTGCAATGGCAGCAAAAACAAACTTACGCCTTGCCAATGTGACATCTGCCGCACAATATTATCACTTGTTGCGTCGTCAAGCACTCTTATTGGATAAAGACCCACTACCGCTGGTTATCATGTCACCCAAGAGCCTCTTGCGGAATCCGAATGTGGCGAGTTCCTTACTTGAACTTGCAACAGGACACTTTCAACCTGTGATTGATGATGAATATGCTGACCCGAAAAAAGTAGACCGCCTTGTATTTGTCAGCGGTAAATTCTATTTTGACCTGATTGAAAGCGAATGGCGTGACAAAAGTCCGAATACTGCGGTTGTGCGCGTCGAACAACTCTACCCATTCCCACATAAAAAACTTGATGAAATCATTAAACACTATAAGAATGTCAAGCAAATTGTATGGGCGCAAGAAGAACCCAAAAATATGGGCGGATGGGACTTTATGAACTACCGTCTCAAGAAAATGGTTGGTATGGATTTACCTGTCAATTATGTGGGTCGCCGTCGTAGCTCCAGCCCAGCAGAAGGCTCAAAGACGGCACACAATGTCAATCAAGGCATGATTACAGATTATGCGTTTAACTGGAAATTTGATAAATAGGGAGAAGCGATTTATGGCAAATGTAAATATCGTTGTACCAGAATTGAGTGAATCGGTTGTAGAAGCGACCGTGGCTGAATGGCTTGTTGCTGTTGGTGATTCAGTGAGTGCTGGTGATGTACTCGTTGTCCTAGAGACAGATAAAGTCAACTTAGAAGTCACTGCCGAACAAGCTGGGACGATTACAGAAATTGTCGCAGGTGAAGAAGTTGATGTGAACGCGGGCGCAGTTCTCGGTGTGATGGATGCCAATGGGGAAGCTCCTGCTCCTGTTGCCAAACCTGACCCTGCTCCAGCACAAGCTCAACAACCAGCAACTCCACCCACCAGTCATAGTGATGAACAAAAGGCAACCCCTGTAGCGCAACGAGTCGCCACTGCAAATAATGTAGATATAAGCAAAGTATCCGCAAGTGATGGGGATAAAGTCACAAAAGAAGATGTCGAGAAATTTATTGCTGACCAAAATAAACCGAAACCTGCACCACAAAACACACCTGCGTCATCACCATTCCCACCACTGGTTGATCCATCTTTTGGTCGCCGTGAAGAACGGGTTAAATTGTCGCGCCGTCGCCGTACCATTGCCACTCGCTTAGTCGAAGCTCAATCTACCGCTGCGATGCTGACCACCTTCAACGAAATCGACATGAAACCTGTCATGGACATTCGTAAGAAGCACAAAGAACGCTTCCGTGAGGCACATGGTGTCGGGCTTGGTTTTACATCTTTCTTTGTCAAAGCAGTTGTCGGCGCACTCAAAGCTTTCCCATATTTGAATGCCGAAATGGATGATAAAGAAGTCATCCTCAAAAAATATTACGACATCGGGATTGCCATCGGTGCAGAAGAAGGCTTAGTTGTCCCTGTTATCCGTGATTGCGATCGCCTCAGCTTTGCAGGTATCGAAAGCGCAGTCAAAGAATATGCGGTTGCCTCCAATGATGGCTCACTGTCACTCGATGCACTGCGTGGCGGAACATTCACCATTACCAATGGGGGAGTCTTTGGCTCGATGATGAGTACCCCAATCTTGAACCCACCGCAAGTCGGTATCCTCGGCTTACACGGGATTAAAGAACG
>CAYGTY010000024.1:36413-52385 GCA_964352825.1 uncultured Anaerolineaceae bacterium | reverse complement strand
GGTAACATGTTGGATGTATTGCGTTTTGAGAGTGCTGTCCATATTGAGCGTGAGACAATTGACCTTAATATTATTGTAGATAATGTTGTGTCAGCATTCCAGCCACTCGTTGCCGCGAGAAACATCACTCTCCAATTTCAGACTCAATATTCCTCAGTTCACGCCCAAGCAGATACACAATCTATCCGTCGTGTTGTCGAGAATCTTATATCGAATGCAATTAAATATAGCCCTGACGAGGGTGAAGTCATTGTCATCACCGATGTTACAGAAGACAAAGCCATTTTGCAGATAAGGGATAAGGGGTATGGGATACCTGTCTATGACTTGCCGCAAATATTCGATCCATTCTTCCGTGTCGATAAAACTAGCGACCAAGCTGAAGGAACAGGCTTAGGGTTGTCAGTGACGAAAGAAATTGTGAATCAATATGGCGGAACAATCGAAGTCAAAAGCACAGAAGGTAAAGGAAGTACCTTTACAGTGATACTTCCCAGTAGTTAATTGAATCTCTATAGTTGTGCTTGAGCGTATTCATCACGGATGCGTTCCAAACGACTATTATTTTCTGGTGTCACTTGGGGTGATAGGGGTTCATCATCTTCTACTGGTTCTTGCCGTAGATAAGCATGGCGCATGACATAAGCTGATGCCAGAACAATCGCAAATGCTAAAGATGCCAGCGTTAACGCCATTTTGGTTTGAGGTGAAGAAATAACCATCACGAATAACATCACCATCAAAACAGATGTAATACCAGAAATCGCAAAAATTTGACGAAACCATGCTTGTTTCAGGATAAGTGTCATCCCAACAATGATTAATGCCAGCACAAAGCCAATTATCGCGGATATCAGGACACCAAGAAATGATAATTGCGTTGTTTCAGCCGCTGCGACTTGTAAGGTTGCCCGAGGGAATAATGCGCCGAATGCGATGATAAAAAAGATACCCACTAACCAGCCGATACCATAACCACTACGCATATTGTTCCCTAATGCCCACCGTGAAAATCCGACAAATAGTGCTAGTAAGATTGTTATCTGTATCCAGCCGCTTGCGAAAATTGATTGCAATGTAATCATAATATTCTCCCTATACCCACCTTATTTCAAAATGCGTGAAGTTGTTTTCTGTGATTTTGGATTGTGATAAAAGATATAACTCATTGTTGCGATTGCTGTAAATCCGATAACCAGCACGATTGTTAATTGTGGAAATTGTTCAACACTGAAAGCAGCAAATGATGCAACCATAACTACTGAGATAAGTAATACGATCCAGCGTTTCATAATGTTTTCTCGATTATCTAGCTCATTTATAAACCCAGTATGAACGGCTTGAATGAGATACACATACCGGTATATGTTAGAAGAATATATATGAACATGAGTGAAATATGAGTGAAGAAATCTAAGAATAAAGCCCTGTATCAATAATACAAGGCCTCACCTATCAATTTGGAGTTATTAATTTAGCGTTGAAGGAATGAGCGTAACATCCATGCCATTGTTTGATGAACCTGCAGCTGTGCGGTCATGAAATCTTCAAGCCCAGCATCACCCATATCAGCAGCGGTTTCAATGTCGTTGCGTAAGTAGCGAACCATCGTTTCATGGTCTTCTACTAGTGATTCTAACATGCCTTCTGCATCAGGATTGTTACCGGGATATTCTTCTAAACGTGTTAGGTCAGCAAATTCTGACATCGTCCCTGGTGACATCGCGCCATATGTTCGTAGACGCTCTGCAACTTCATCAATGATTGTTGCGAGTTCTGTATATTGTTGTTCAAAAATCTCATGCAGTGACAAAAATTGTAATCCTGTCACATTCCAGTGATACTTGCGTAACTTCAAACGCAATACAAATTCATCAGCAAGTAGTGTCGACAACAAGCTCACAGCTTTTGTCATCGCTTCGTCTTTAAGTCCGAGTTCGGGGGTTCGTTCAAGTGCTTCTATCATAAAGTGAGTTTCTCCTTTATTTTGGCTTTGATGTGTATAGATGATAGTCTAATTAGACAGTGCTTTTTTAACTTGTTCACCATAATCTTCGACGTGGTTTCGGGTTGTGGCTACCTGCCCCTTTAATTCCTCACGGAGTTCTTCACCGTCTTTAGGCGCAAATAATAGAGCAAGTACAGCACCAATGCTGATACCAAGTCCCGTTAATAAAATCATCAAAAATGATTGTTGTCTTTGTGCTTTTTCTTTTGCTTCTTGACTGTAATATGTTCTGTCTGCCATGTCGTTTATCCTATCTTTAATTGATTTGTTTTCGTTTATGTCTATAGAATAACGCGACGATATAAACCTATGCTGGATTCAATGTAAAAATTGTATATATCTTGATTAGAGGAAGTTAAGTTATGGAGAATAGGGCAGAACACAGCATCATGTCTGCCCATATAGAAGGCTAATAGACTACAAGCCTTGTGCTAACGCATAGTACATATCGTTCCAGCGGATTTCATTTTTGAGGTTATGAATGGTAGTATCTTGATTGATATGCAAAAACTCCAAGCCAGCAATATCTGCATAATCTGCCATATATTCAGCGTCAATGGCTTGGCTAAAACCTGTATGATGTGCGCCACCTGCATAAATCCAGCCAGCGAGACCGTCTTTGAAGTTTGGCTGTGGTATCCACAAGGCACGGGCTACAGGTAAGTTTGGCATATCATTGTCAGCCGAAACAACATCCACATCATTAACAATCAAACGGAAGCGATTTCCCATATCAACAAGTGACGCATTAATTCCAGCACCAGCAGGTGTATTAAAGACGAGCCGTGCAGGGTCATCTTTGCCACCAATCCCTAGAGGATGAACTTGTAAACTTGGTTTGCCATCAGCTATGGATGGGCAAATTTCTAGCATGTGCGCGCCGAGAACTTGCTGATTATTGGGGTCGAGATGATAGGTGTAATCTTCCATAAATGAAGTCCCACCATTAAGCCCAACTGCCATCACCTTCATTGCTCGCAATAATGCTGAGGTTTTCCAATCGCCCTCACCGCCAAAACCATAGCCATCAGCCATCAAGCGTTGTGAGGCAATCCCCGGTAATTGCGCCATCCCGTGCAAGTCTTCAAATGTATCGGTAAAGGCTTTGAAGTTGCCATCTTCAAGGAATCGACGTAAACCCAATTCAATACGTGCTGCTTCTCGTACAGAGTCATGACGGTCTCCACCACGACGCAAATCATCTGCCATTGTGTAAGATTCTTCATATTCATCAATTAATGCGTTAAGGTCACTTTCTGATGTCGAGTTAATCACAGCAACAAGATCACCTACGCCATAGCCATACACCTGATAACCGAGCCGTGTCTGTGCCTCGACCTTATCCCCCTCTGTGACTGAAACTGAGCGCATATTGTCACCAAAGCGAGCAATCCGTGCGCCTTGAGAATCTGCCCATGCACATGCAACCCGCGCCCAAACCCCTAATCGTGTTTGAACATCTTCTTCACTCCAGTGACCGACCACTACTTTACGATTTTTGCGCAAACGACTCACCATAAACCCAAATTCACGGTCACCATGCGCCGCTTGATTGAGGTTCATGAAGTCCATATCAATATCTGCCCACGGGATGTCACGATTATATTGTGTGTGTAAATGGGCAAGTGGCTTGTTGAGTGCGGTTAAGCCTGCAATCCAATTTTTTGCTGGTGAGAAGGTGTGCATCCAAGTAATCACGCCGACACAATTTGGATTGGAGTTTGCTTCTAAACAGATGTTATGAATCTCATCAGGTGTTGTCAGCACAGGCTTATAAACAACTTTTGTAGGAATGGCTGACGCATCGTTTAAAGCGCCTGCAATTTCTTTAGAGTGTCCTGCAACCTGCTCTAATGTTTCAGGACCATAAAGATGCTGGCTTCCTGTCAAAAACCAAACTTCATAGTTACTCAAATCAATCATATTTAAATATCCTTTCAAGGTAATCTAAATCAATAAATCACTTTCTCGATTTACTATTCAATGGCTTAATGTTTATATGAACAAAAAATGTTTATTTTGTGAGACCGTCACAAATGATATATTATTGCCCGTATACATTCTGGTAACGGTCATACAAGCTATCAATATCAGCTTTGTCTATAGTTAGAGGTGTACCCAGTTGTAAAGCCGTCCAGACAATCGCCGCATTATCTTCTGTCATAATAGCTGCTTTGACGGCTGATTCCGCACTATCCCCTGTTGCAAAGACACCATGACTCTGTAACAAACATGAGGGACTGCGATGATCTTTTATTGTATCGACGACAACTTGACCGATTTCCTCGCCACCAATTAGCGCAAACCCACCACAAGGAATTTCCCCACCGAATTCGTCACTCATTGCTGTTGTCACACAAGGAATTTCGCGCCCGAGTGTTGCAAAAGCAGTTGCATAGCGTGAATGCGTATGTACAATCCCGTTAACATCAGGCATTTGCCGATAAATATAACAATGAGAAGCGGTATCTGAAGATGCTTTATAATCACCTTCAACAACCTCCCCATCAATATTGACAATAACCATATTTTCAGGAGTCAGGTCAGGGAATTTTACCCCACTTGGTTTAATCACAACTAATCCTGTTTCAGGGTCGCGCGCGCTAATATTTCCACTCGTCCACGCAACCAAATTATTCTTAGGTAATTCCATATGTAGCTCACAGACAATTTGTCTGAGTTCAGGTAATCGCATATTTGTACTCCCTTAATATCATCAAGGCTAATAAAACACGCCCATTATAACTCTAATCCTGATGAATTGAATACAGCAAGAGATCACTTAAGCAATCTGATAGACCACCGCGCAACCAAAAGAATCGATGAAAAGTTCATCACAGTAATAAAAAAAAGTTCTGTTTATTGTCGCAATTATTCCCAATATGGAACATAATATATACATATAAATTTAATTAATGCAATTTTTTGGATATTTTTTGGAAAAGGAGTTAGCTAAATTGTTATTGAATTAGAAATTCTTATTACCTCTCCTAAAAAGTATTCAATCATGGAATTAAGAAGGAGATATACAGATGAGTGATGCACCACTCGGTTCAAATGTTAATACCCACTCTCGCCCGACTGACCTCAAAATCACAGATGTACGGATTGTGAACCTTAAAGGTCTACCCATGGATGCAACCATTATCCGTGTGGATACAAATCAAGGGATTAGTGGCTATGGCGAAGTCCGCGATTGGGCAAGCCCCAGTTATGCGCTAATGCTCAAAAGTCGGCTCATCGGTGAAAATCCGTGCAATATTGATAAAGTATTCCGCAAAATCAAACAATTTGGTCATCATGCGCGCCAAGCAGGGGGGGTCTGTGGTATCGAAATGGCACTCTTTGACCTTGCAGGTAAAGCATATGGTGTGCCAGCCTATCAATTAGTTGGTGGGAAGTTCCGCGATAAGGTTTTATGCTACTGTGATACAGATTCTGTATCTGATGGCAAAGTAATGGGAGAACGCCTCAAAAAACGGATGGAAGAAGGCTTCAAATTCCTTAAGATGGATGTTGGTATTGGTCTATTAACGGAAGTCGAAGGGGCTCTCAGCGCACCACCCAATATGATTGAATCACGTGAGATTATGCACCCCTTCACAGGGATTCAGATTACCCCTGTTGGTATTGAATATCTAGTCGAATATGTTCGTCAAGTCCGTGATGTGATTGGCTACGAAATCCCATTAGCTGTTGACCATTTTGGACACATTAATGTCGAATCTTGTATTCGCTTAGGGCAAGCTCTCGATGAATTTACGCTCGCATGGTATGAAGATATGATTCCGTGGCAATTAACAGAACAATGGTTGCGCCTCAGGCAGTCTGTGAATACCCCTGTGTGTACAGGTGAAGACATATACCTCAAAGAAGGCTTTATGCCATTATTTGAAGCTCAAGCTGTTGCAGTCATTCACCCTGACCTCGCAACATCAGGTGGGATTATGGAAACCAAGAAAATTGGTGACCTCGCACAAGATTATGGGATTGCAATGGCGATGCACTTTGCAGGCTCTCCAATTTCCTTCTTGGCAAATATTCACTGCGCTGCCGCCACAGAAAACTTCTATGTTCTCGAAAATCATTCTGTTGACTTACCGTGGTGGGATGACCTGATTGATGGCATCGATAAACCATTGATTGTTGATGGGTTTGCGCCTGTGCCTGAAGCGCCGGGGCTTGGTTTTGGAGACCTAAATGAAGAAGCTATCCGCGAACGGATGGACGAAAGCCGTGCTGGTGGTTACTTTGATGAAACCAGTGCATGGGACGATGAACGCTCACACGATAGACTCTGGAGTTAATCTATATGCAAATTAAAGAAATGCACGTTACACCAATTGCAATTCCTGACCCTCCCCTATTGAATGCGGCGGGTCTCCATGCGCCTTATGCACTACGGATTATCTTAGAGCTTGTATCTGATGATGGCATATCAGGCTGGGGCGAAATCCCTGGGAGCGAAAAAACACGAGAGGCATTGGAACAAGCAAAAGACCATGTTATCGGTAAAGATCCCTTCCAACTCAATGAGATATTCGCATCTTTAGCAACAAAGACGCAAAGTGATGATCGTGGAGCGACTCCGTGGGATCAACGCACTTGGGTACATGTTCAAAGCGCAATTGAAGTTGCTTGTTACGATATGATGGGTAAAGCGATTGACCGCCCTGTTGTTGATTTACTAGGGGGTAAAGCCCGTGACCGTGTTCCCTTTGCGGCTTATCTTTTCTATAAGCATGAGGGCGCAGGTGGAGATTTTGAATTTGACTACGACCCGAGTGCAAGAGGTTGGGCAGCAGAACGCCAAAAGCCAGCCCTTGATATAGAAGGTATTGTCGCTCAAGCGCAAGCAATGGTCAGACACTATGGATTTAAGTCTATCAAACTCAAAGGCGGTGTACTCGACCCCGAAATCGAAGTCGCCTCGATGATTGCGATGCAAGAAGCCTTTGGCAAAGATGTACCACTTCGGCTCGACCCTAATGCAGTTTGGTCAATCGGAACAGCGATTAAATGGGGTAAAAAGCTCGAAGGTGTCTTGGAATACTATGAAGACCCTGTTCGTGGTCAAGATGCGATGGGTACAGTCGGGAAAGCAGTCAACATCCCAATGGCGACCAATATGTGTACAACCTCATTCGCAGATTTGCCCGGAAGTATTCAATACGAATCTGAACATATTATTCTATCTGACCATCATTTCTGGGGAGGATTCCGTGCATCATTAGAGTTAGCACGGTTTTGTGCGACCTTTAATCGAGGCATGTCGATGCACTCCAATAGCCATGTCGGTATTTCCTTAGCGGCAATGGTTCATCTGGCTGGAGCAACACCAAACCTCACCTATGACTGTGATACACATTATCCGTGGCAAGATGGTACAGACATCATCACAAAACCACTCGTCTTTGAAGATGGTGCAGTTACTATTCCTAGTGGTGCGGGCTTAGGTGTTGAGGTTGACCGTAAGATGCTGAAACAATTACATCAAAAATATATCGCTTGTGGTCTCACCCAACGCAATGATGAAATTGAAATGCAAAAAGTTGAACCCGGTTGGAAATTCAAAGCAACACGCTGGTAAAAGAGGGAAGGACATAAACAACAATGGATATAGCAACACTACTCGATGGACTGGACTCTGTTACAAGCATCCCATTGATTCCATATAGTGATGGGGAAATTGACTTTGATGGACATGCAACCAATATCAAATATCTGATGGATAATAATTATTTATCAGATAACCGTCCGCGTGTGATTTCAATTGCAGGAACAAGCCTAATCCACCATGTAACTTATGACGAGCAAGTCAAACTGATTGATATTGCAGGGCAAGTAATGGGCACTGAGGGCATCTTAATGGCGGCAATCATGCCAAATCCTATCGGGGAAGCCAGTAAGCTAATTGAACAGATGTCAAAACTCAATCGACCACCCGATGCTTATCTGATTATGCCTCTCGGTGGCACATATAGTCCCGAAGGCTTATATGAAACACTCAAAGCCTTTGCACATCATCATGGTACAGAACATGGGGCACGATTCCTCTACTATTATCGCCGTCCGCGTGACCGTGAAATGATTCTAAAACTGCTTCAAGATTCAGACCATATCATCGGCGTGAAAATTGGGACAGGTGAACATGATGTCAAGCCGTTTACAGATGCACTGGATGACAGCAAGATTGTTATGTGGGGGATTGGCGACCGCTCTACAGCAGCTGCCCAATTAGGGGCTAAAGGACATACTTCAGGCATTAATATTTTTGTGGCTAAAGCATCAGATGAAATCAATAATTGTCAACGTGCAGGTGACTATGAACAAGCCCGCAAGATTGAAGCAGACATCGCAGGACTCGAAGAATTACGATTTATGGATGAACGCAAATATAATTACTCAGCCGTGATGGAAGCGATTATTGCATCGGGTGTTGAAGATGTTGTGGCAGGGAGCGGTGGACCTTTTAACCCGCGTGTGCCAAGTGATGTTGCAGAGCAAATCAAAGCAATCGTCGAAAATATCATTCAATACCATTAGTGCTTCATCCTGTAAACAACTTACAACACCCAGAGCTATTCGTCGGGGCTGATCTAAGTTCAGCCCTGACAAACTTATAAGATAAGGTACTAGAAGTCGACCTATTTAAAACAAATTTATTTCAAAGAGGTATAACATTATGAAAATTACAGATGTACAAGCCTGTGTCATTGGACGACAAGAACCTGATAGTGGCGGTAGTGTATGGACATTTGTCCGCATTTATACAGACGAAGGTATTGTCGGGACCGGTGAATGTAACTCGGGTGGACCTGGATATTCTGGTTTTGCGACTAAAGAAGCCATCCTTGCTATGCGTGACCGTATCATTGGCGAAGACCCATTTAACGTCAATATGATCTATGAGAAACTCCGCCGTAAAGGACGTTATGGAGGTTCAAGTGAAGCTCCTTTAATTTTTGCTCTGACGGGTATTGATAATGCACTCTATGATATTCAAGGGAAAGCACTCGGTGTCCCTGTTTATAAATTACTCGGTGGTAAATTCCGCGACAAGATTCGCCTCTATGCAGATTGTCACTTTGGAGATGCAGACGATCCAAAATCATTTGGCGAAAAAGCAATTGCGGCTGTAGAAGATGGCTTTGGTGCGGTTAAGTTTGATGTTGATAGTACAGGTGTCGGTAAACTTGATGCTTATAATTGGACTGTCGGCGCGAAAGAGATGTCTCATATCATCAAAATCGTTGAAGGTGTGCGCGATGCAATTGGCTGGGAAATCGACCTTGCGATAGATTGCCACGGGCAATTTGATTTACCCTCAGCGATTACACTTGCAAAAGCTGTTGAACCCTTGCGTTTGATGTGGCTGGAAGAACCTGTCCCAGCAGAAAATATTGATGCCCTCGCCCAAGTCCGTGCATCTACCAGTACCATCATTTGTACAGGTGAAAACCAATATACTAAGTTTGAATTTGTTGAACTCTTTGAGAAAAAGGCTTGTGATGTCATTATGCCTGACCTTGCAAAAGCTGGCGGGATTGCAGAAGCAAAACGGATTGCTGATTTAGCAGACGCATATTACATTCCGATTGCACCCCATAACGTATCTTCCCCATTGGGTATGATGGCAGCTTGTCATGTGATGGCATCTGTTCCAAACTTCTTATTCCTCGAATTCCACGCCCGTGATATTCCATGGTGGAATGACCTCTGTGACGGTGACGAACCCTTTGTCGAAGATGGTTATATGACTGTATCAGAACGCCCTGGTATCGGTGTTGAATTAAATGACGAAGTCGCAAAAAGCCTATTATGGAATGGTGACACCTATTTCGATTAACATAACGAGATTTCTAGGGTAGATAATTTGTCTACCCTAACTCTTTACTGATATGCCATCAACAACAATTCAGCAATGTGCATAACAGGTAATATCTTATCTTTACCATCTAGATGCACCTTAATCTGTGTCATACAACCAATATTACCCGACACAACAACATCAGGATTGACTGATAAAATATGATTAACTTTTCGTTGACCTAATTCATAGGCAATTTCAGGTTGGTCAATATTATATGTCCCAGCCGACCCACAACACATCCCAGCGTCAGGGATACTCACAACACGAACATTCGGGATTTGGTCTAATAAAGCACGCGGTTCATCATAAATCCCCTGAGCATGATACAGGTGGCAAGCATCTTGATAAGCAACAACCACTTCTTTATCGAGTGGTTTAGGGTCATGTAATCCGACTTTAGCTAAATAGGTACTAAAATCCATTGTTTTATGGGCAAAGTCAGTCGCTTGTTTTTCGTCAGCTTGCCCTTTAAATAATAGCGGATATTCATCGATACCTGACCCACAGCCCGCCGCAGTTGTGATAATTGCATCAACATCATCAGGGATTAACTCAAAATTCTGACGGGCAATTACAATGGCTTTATCCGCTTCACCAACATGCGATAGAATTGACCCACAACAGCCCTGCTTTTGAGGAATCACAACGTCAATACCATTGGCAGACAAAACATGAGCCGCCGCATAAGCTATTTCTGGAGCAAGTACCTGTTGCACACATCCCAATAATAAGGCGACTTTACCGCGTTTTTCACCTTGAGCAGGCAAAACATCAGGGAGTGGTTTTCTATCAGGCAGTCGATTGGGCAACAAATCCAACATCGTAGCAAAGGTATCAGGCAATAAGGGTTTAATCGCCTTTCCGATTTTGCCGGTTGTTGCTGCTAAGCGAAATCGATTCGGATAGGGTAATGTCTCGCATATCATCTGCCGTGCAACGGTATCCATGATAGGACGTTGACGATCTTTTTCTGTCATAGACCGATAACCCACCAGCAAATCGCCATAAGCAACCCCAGATGGACAGGCAGTCACACATGCCATACAACCCAAACAGCGGTCAATATAGGGTTGTGCTTCGGTCACTTCGAGGTTCTCTTCAAGAACATTTTTCATTAAATAGATTCGCCCACGCGGAGAATCCATCTCTTCACCCAAAATATTATAAGTTGGGCAAACAGGCAAGCAAAATCCGCAATGCACACAGTTTTCTATCGCTTGTGCCATCTCAGGTGCGCGCAGGTCATCGCTTTTTATTTCATGTCTCATCGAATATCAACCTTATTTCAGCTTATTTTCAGGGTCAAAGATTTGTTTCACACGGTTGGATAGTGGGTTATCAATCGGCTTGCCTAAAATGGATTTCTCGCTATCTCCTAAGATATGCAGACCTGTAAGACTCAGTTCACTCAAAATACGATTTAACTGGCTTAAGTTATTTGGAATCGTGGCTATCCATGCCATATTACCGCCGACACTATACCGCCGAGCATAGTCAGCATGTCCAATGGAATCTTCTAATTTAGGTATTTGCTTGGGCGATAAAACAACCTTCACAACAGTTCGGTTATCAGCCCACGACAAATTATTATGATGATCCCAAACTCTATTATCTCTATCCACCTGAGAGCAATCCATTAAAGCAGTTTTCGCTTTTAAGACATTTATCAAACGTTTCGCTCGGGCAGCTAAAGTATCCGTCAAGCCTGTCATCCGTGCCAGCAAAATCCACTTATCCTCTTTAAGTTCAAAATCTAGTGCATCCAATTCAAATACGCTTTGGTTTAGAAAGTAAATCGCTGATAAGAGGTCTTCTAAATTAGCATATGATAATTGGAGTGTCGTAAAGTCAGTCACATCGGGGAACACTTTGAATGTCATTTCGGTCATCACAGCATATTGTCCTAAACTGCCAACCAAAAATTTTGTTAGGTCAAAGCCAGCCGAGTTTTTGACAACTTTCCCACCAACCCGAAATACACGTCCCTGTCCATCCACCACTGTTGCACCCAAAATAAAGTCACGCACGCCACCATATCGAAAACGACGCGACCCTGACAAATTACTGGCAACTGTCCCACCGATAGTCGCTGTAGTGGCTAGCATCGGGTCAAATGGCAGGTATTGCCCATTCTCAGCTAAAGCATCTTGGATGATCTTTACAGGTGTGCCAGCTTGAGCAGTAATCGTATATTCATCAGGCTGATATTCTGTGATACCCGTTAATCCTGTTAACTTTACTCGCTGAATATCACTTGAGTGGAAAGTGTGTAATCCTGTTTTTGTACCGTTTCCAATAACATGGATAGATTGACTATCTTTAATCACACCGACTAAATCATCCACGTTGTTAATCTTTATCATATTCATTCGCGTGAGATAACCCCCTGTTTTTCCAATGGGTGCATTCCATGTTGTTTGAGTGCAGGAGCTTCTCCACTGGGGAACATCTTGCCGCGATTTGCAATTTCTTTGGGGTCAATCGCGCGTCGCAAATCTTTCATGATCTCAAGCTCTAATTCTGTAAACATCGCAGGCATATACTCGCGTTTCTCCACACCGACACCATGTTCACCTGTGATTGAACCACCCAGAGACACACATAATTGCAAAATTTCACCTGCTAGTGCTTCGGCTTTTTCGAGTGCGCCCTCTTCACGTCCGTTATATAAAATCAAGGGGTGCAAGTTGCCATCACCTGCATGAAAAACATTGGCAACATCCAGCCCATATTTGAGCTTTAATTCACCAATTTTTGTCAACGCTTCTCCTAATTTGCTACGTGGAACAACACCATCTTGCACCACATAATCGGGACTTAACCGCCCCACTGCCGAGAAAGCACCTTTACGTCCTTTCCAGATTTTTGCACGTTCCGCATCATTTTGTGCAATTAAGACTTCAATCGCACCCGAGGACTGGATCACTTGGTCTAACTGCTTGAACTCAGCTTCAACTTGGGGAGCTTCACCCTCTAGTTCAACAATCAAAATCGCTTCTGCATTCTGTGGATAACCTGCCCCAACTGACGCTTCAGCCGCTTTAATTGCGAGCTTATCCATAATTTCCATCGCCCCCGGTAACAACCCTGATGCAACGACCATCGACACCGCATCACCTGCTTTACCGAGATCATCATAAGCCGCCATCACCGTGCGATATAATTCAGGTTTTGGCATCAAACGTACAGTTGCTTCTAATACAACACCGAATAACCCCTCAGACCCCACAAACAAGCCAATCAGGTCAGGTCCAATACCAATACCTTCAATGCTCTCACTACCAAACTCTGTCACCGTTCCATCAGCCAGAACAACTTTCATCGCCAAAATATGATTACTCGTCATACCATATTTTAGGCAATGTGCGCCACCGCTATTAAAGGCAATATTCCCACCTATCGTACAAATAGACTGGCTAGAGGGGTCAGGCGCATAATACAAGCTATATTGCTCAACAGCTTGTGTAATCCGTAAATTGATGACTCCCGGTTCAACTCTGGCAAGGCGTTGTTCGGGGTCAATATGCTTGATGCGGTTCATTCGATTTAAGCCAATAACCAAGCCATCTTGAATCGGTAATGACCCACCAGATAGGCTTGTGCCACTGCCACGTGCAACAAATGGGACATCAAATTCATGACACAAGCGAACAGTGTCAATAATTTCATCCTCAGTCATCGGCAACACCACTGCCCCAGGTTTTGTCTGGAATGCTGTTAGCGCATCAGATTCATAGGGTAGCAACTCAACATCACGCGATAAGAGGCGGTTGGAGGGATATATCGTCTGAAGTTTCTCAAAAAAAGGTTTATTCATAAAGAGTAGTATCTCAAGTTTATTTACAATAGGAATATTTGAGCATGATAAAATTGAGGGGCATTGCCCCATGACCATACTAGCTTATGCTTCTTCACTTTCATTTTCTTCTGTAATCTTGTCATCTATAGCTTTGGCTAGTTTTTTAAGTGATTGTTTCGCAATTTGCTTAGCAGCGACATCAATAAGCCGTTGACCAACAGACGCGATCTTCCCACCAACCTGAGCATCACCTGCATAAAACATGGTTGTGATGCCTTCCGCATGTTCCAAGCGAATCAAGCCTTCACCTGTCACATGTCCAGCAGGTCCTGTGCCTTCAATTAATAATTTATAATCATCAGGTTCATGAACATCTGCCAGTTCAATATTCGCTTCAAATTTACCATTCACAGGTCCGACTTTGACCTTCAACGCCGTATGATATTTATTAGGCTCAACTTCTTCTAAGCCCTTTGACCCAGGAATGACACTGCTCAATACTTCAGTATCTTGTAACATATCCCAAACAAGCTTTTGACTGGCTTCAAATTCGTATGTTCCTTCAATATGCATATCACAAACTCCAATCACTCAATTATTCGATACAAATAATATAATTAGTACCTTATTGGAGAATGCTAGCACAAATAGCAGTGAGAATCAAAAAAAAGCATGAATACGTATGACTCATGCTTTGAAGGTTTATTGATTTTAGTGGATTATTATATCGGTTGTTTAATCTCCGACATTAGCATCTCAACAACATCTGTTGCACTATATGATGTTTGACCAACAGGAACAAACTGCCCAATGTTGACGACATCATCCCCAGATGTAATTAATACAGGCTCTTGATAACCATCTTTACGGACATTGCCAAATCCTGCTGCCGCACCAAGCTGATTACATAAGCACATCCGTCCAGCAGTATCCTCTGCTTTCCCACCTTTACGAACATATTTATCCACAGGTTCAGCAGGGCAACGATAGGTCACTTTGCCATTATCTTTTTTAATTAAGTGGCGCAAGTACCCAATATCACATAAACGTTCGCGACCTTCGTATACTGCTGTTTCGGATACTGTTCCATCAAGTTGTACAACTTTAAATGGAAAGCCTGTGGGTGATGCCGTAGGACTTGTAAATATCTCTACTTCACCAGCTAATACTTGGTCAATGACTTGTTGTTTGGCGACAGATTCAAAACCCGATTCATCAGTATAAGCAAATGCTGTACCCACCTGAATACCCTCTGCCCCAACTTCTAGTGCTTCACATAAACCTTGTGCGCTACCATATCCACCTGCTAACCAGAATGGCAATCCGAGCTTCTTAATACGTTCAAGGTTAATTTCATCTTTTACACCGTAAAGTGGTTCGCCACGATCATTTAATTCGTATTTACGGGGTGGTGCGTTATGTCCGCCAGCAGTTGGCATTTCAATCACAAAGCCGTTCACCTCACCACTAGAGCGTTTGATTAATGCCTGCGCCAATACAACCGACGATATAATTGGTAGGAAGTACGGGCGTTTAAGGTCACCGACTTGTTGTGTAATACCTGGGAAGTTTTCTTCGGGGTCAAAGTGAACTGCAAAATCATCTTCAGGGCTTGTATTATGTACATCTAAGCGGTAATCCATTGCTTGATGCGTCACGAAAGCATCCAAGATTCCCGGAACTTGTAGCGGAATCCCTGCGCCAATAATCACATAATCAACACCTGCCAACATCGCACCATATAAGGAGGCCATGTTCGGTAGTTGTACTTTTTCGAGCAAGTTAATGCCAACTGGATTATTGTGTCCTTCTTTGGCAAGCCAAACTTCGACAAAGTTACCTGCAACCGTCAATTGGTTTAACCACTTGGATGGGCTGATTGTCCACATGGGTGGGCGATAGTAGCTTTGTCCTTCTGCCATACCATCAGCTTGATAAAATTTGTCGATAATAGCTTGGGCTACATCTTGGTCTGGGAAGTGAGCTAATGCCCGACGCACTGACCCATCTGTGTCACCTTCCATCAATCGTGCGACCAAAATAATACCGATACCTGTGCCAGAAACAACACCAAGTTGCCCCGCGCGCGATACAGCATTTGCGAGTTGCCATGTCGAAATTGCAACGCCCATACCACCTTGAATAATCTTTGGATGTGCCATGATGCCTCTCCTAAATAGTCCACCGTCACTATACTCACAACTTTCATCTATTGAGGCATAATCCACAAGATGATAGACAACATCAATATGTCATGTCCCAAGTTACGCAATACATGACATATGTCATATA
>CAYGTY010000024.1:0-36313 GCA_964352825.1 uncultured Anaerolineaceae bacterium | reverse complement strand
GGTGATTAGCTAATTTCGGCTAATAAAACATTTGATATCGCATCTAAAAATGATTGATTTTGGCGGGTATCTTGAAGCGTCTGATAATCAGCTATATTATCAGCAGAATCTTGTTGAATATCAGTTGGGCACTGTGTATCATGGATGAGTATATAATATATAGACCTTGCTATCGTAGGATAGGAATCACTCAATACCTGTGCAATCTTGAAGGCATATTGATACATCAACGATAATTCCCCTAAGTCATATAACATTTGCAAAATGCTATACGATAACAAGCGCGACCATTCTTCATAGCCACGCATGATAAGCAAAGTTGCTAAGTAATAAGCTAGTTTTGCAATAATCAGATAATTGCCACTGATGCGTACCAACTCTGTGAAAGCATTCGCTATATCATGAGTCACACTATCAGCATCAGAATCAATTATACATAGATAAAATACAGCATACACCACAGAATTATAATAATGGTTATCTAGCGCGGCATTATAGACGGCTTCAAGAGATTGCCGAGCTTCTTTCTTCATACCTAATTCGAGATAGCACTTTGATAGATGAATACGAACTTCATGCCAACTTGGAGCATAAAGATTATCCAGCAGGGGTAAGGCTTCTTCAAACTGCTCGGAAAAAAGCAAGAACATAGGACGCGCATTATGGATAACACCATAAGCATAGGCATTTGGCTCTAAATCTGTATTTTGCAATAAGGGTTCAATCTCGTCTAAAATAGCTAAGCCTTTTTCAACCTCACCCAAGAATGATTCACCTAAAGCTAAATACGCCATCGCAGTCCCAGCGTCCCAAGCATATTTTGTATCTTGTAGCACTGCCCAACTTTGCGTCGCATAGATTCGCATTGCATCCAAATTATGAAAGCGAAAGGCAAAGACAGCCCGAAAAGCTAAAAAGCGAGCATGAAGTATATGATATGTTTCGGGGACGTATTTCGCAGTCGTCGCAAAAAGTAAATCTGTTTCAGTCCATAATGAAATCGCTTCATTCAAGTATCCCACTTCGACAGCGGCTTCTAACCACGCGTAATTTCTTTCCTCTACAGCAAATTCCCAAGCAATCCGCAAATTATAGAGTTCTGGTAAAAAGGATTTGATAATCTTAAGGTCATAATCTTTGCGAAACGCCAGAATATGAGACATGACAAAGTCAAAATAATACTGTCCATGTTGTGTACGAACTTGCAGGTATAAGGCGGTATTTGTTTGTAGACGATCCAATAGATACTGGCGAATCACAGGGTGGAATATGAAGCGTTTGTGTCCACTATGATGCAATAATGCTGTATCCAAGAGTTGTTTGATAATCGAAGGTGTCGCTCCAGCAACTTTTTCTGCCGCATCAAAGGGGAAACTCGCATAACTAAATATACTTAATGCCAATAGAACTTGTTGAGATTCATGTGACAGTAAATTCCAAGAATAGTCTAAAGTTGCCTGTATACTTTGTTGTCGCTCAGGTCGGTTTTGTTCATCGCTGGTTAACAAGTCAAAGCTGGAGCGTAAACGGTCTAAGGTATCTTCAATAGATAGTATAGATGCCCAACCCGCCGCAATTTCAATCGCTAGTGGCATCCCACCAAGTAACTCACAAATTTCAATAATAAGCATTTGTTCTTGGTCAGTCGGTTGAAAGTTCACATATCCTGAGCGCGCACGTTGTACGAATAATTGATATGCTCCGTTCATCGCAATATTTGTTTTATCGATACCCGTCTGCAAACCGTCTAAAGGAAAAACAAACTCCCCTTGTATATGCAAAACTTCCCTCGATGTCACAACAATCTGTAAAAATTTTGTCCGTTCCAGCAAACTGACAACCTTTGAGGCATACTGTGTCAAATGTTCAAAGTTATCTAGAATGATCAAACATCGCTTATTTTTGAGAAAAGCACTTAAATCATTGAGTACGTTGTCATCAGAATTACTTGATAATTGGAGTACTTCCAAAATACCGAGTAAGGGATCATCATTCCGATGTGCTAAAGATACAAAAAACACTCCATCCTCAAAATCTTGACGAAAACGTTGCGAGGCTTCTTGAGCAAAACGAGTTTTACCCATTCCACCAGCACCATGTATTGTAATTAAACGGTTTATATCTTCAATGAGTAATACACGAAGTTGAGATAATTCTTGTTCACGCCCAAAAAATGGAGTCAGTACAGCAGGCATATAACTTGTGATAGTCGCTCTATTTTCAGTAACTTCATAACTGTCTAATATGCCCATTTCACGCGCTTTAGTCGCAGCCTGAGTGCGGTTTGATACATATAATTTGCTGTATATTTGCTTTAAATACCATTTCACAGTGTAGAGTGTCAATCCAGTTCGTGTTGCAATTTCCTGATTGGTTAACCCCTCATTAAGCAGGCTCAATATCTGAATCTCGCGCTCACTTAACTCATCTTGCACAATATTTTTTTGCATCCGTATCCATCCGCAAATAGAAAAAACTTGTAAACAAAATTAATTACCCCTCTTAAGAGAGGTCACAACCCCTCTACTGACATTCTATCATAGTGAACATAAAGAGAGATACATATAAGGAGTTATACACATGGCTAAGCCATCTTATCTAATTACAATTTTCACCCTATTACTCATGATAGTCGGATTTAATCCACAAGCAGTACATGCTGCAACACCCCTGCCACCGTCAAGTTGGTACGCAGTGACTTATGTCCGCAATACGGATACCTTACATTGGGTCAATCCACAAGGCGAACAAGGGGAACTCCAACGTCCGAAATTAGCCAATGAAGTTGAAAACCCTGCAACACTCCGCATGACAATTTCACCAAATGGTCAACATATGGTGCTTATCGTCAGTCTCAATAACGGTAACTTGGGTATCGGCTTCTATGATTTCATAGCAGGTCAATTTGTCCAAGTCCACGAAGCACAACCGAATGAAATTTTAACACCCAGTAGCCAGCTCGTCTTTTCCTTCACAGGGTCGCATTTTGCGATGTCACTCCGTAATATGCAATCACAAGAGTGGCGTATCATTGTCTTTGAAACAGCAACAGGTAATGCTGTAGACCAATTGATGCGGACAAGCCAAAATTTACCAGATACCTTTATAACAGACCCCACATGGTATCCATCACTTCGTTACTTTAGTGTGGACGAGGGAATCGGTCAAGCATTCATTGGTTTACAATTAGTAACCAATGACCCTACTCGTACCATGTACCCATCATTTAATTGGTATCATAATCCTGTGCCAGCCATTGCCAACAACGCAATCGTTCCAGCTAGTTTACCTTTTAGCCCATTTGCTGGACACGACATCCTACGGACAACCAAAGCCGTTACATTCACGGGCTTCAATGAAGAACTTGGCGCACCAAGCAATAACCTTGTCGGTAACACTATCAGTACACAAATAGCAATCAACTTGTTACCAGCGACCCTAGTTAATGGTGCAGGCTACACAGTCAATAGCCCACAATGGCTAAAAAATGGCGAGTGGATTGGCTATCGCGTCCAAAATGGTGTCAACCAACCCTTCTACGCCATCACATCGGCACAAAGCGACACAAGTCTACCTCTCGGTCCTAATATTGGCGGTATTCATAGCACACCTGATGGTCTAGTCGCGGTCAATGCAATCGATTGGCAACTCTATCATCTAACAGACACAAACATAGATGCCTTTGCTTATCAATTTGGAAACACTGTATTTGATGCTGCTGGACAACCCTTCTCCGTAATATATACAACAGAAGAAGGTAGCCAATTCACACTCAACAGCTTACCAACTACACCAGAATTAAATGTCGCTGTTGCTGGCAACGGTCAAATTCAAGCTCCTGAACAAACTTGTGGTGCAGCACCTACCCCACGCTTAGCCATTGGAGAAAATGCTCGTGTAACCTTTACCACTGGCACAGACCTTAATATCCGTACCGCCCCATCAGGTGATTACATCATGCAAATCTCTGAAGGTACAGTTGTCAATGTTGTAAGCGGACCAAGCTGTAGTGATAATTACTTCTGGTGGCAAGTTCAGTTTGAATCACAAAATGTAACAGTTGGTGGATGGGCAGCAGAAGGTGATGCAAATGATTACTTCCTAGAACCCTATAATATCACTCTAATCGACCCACCCCAGTTTGCACCCACAGCAACACTTGTCTTGCAAGCCGTGACACCTGTACCAACACAACAAGATTTAGGGTTCGCACCACAGCCAACTCAACAACCCGACAAAGGCATCCTTGCAAACCCAACCAGCACACCAGCGAAACCAAAACGTGCGCCATTGACTTGTAGTAAATCTCCACAATCACAAATCTCTGTAGGGATGACAGCAACCAGTGTGACAAACGGTACATTAGCCATGCGGATTAACTTATCTGACCAATTTCCAACACATCAGATTCCAAATGGACTTACATTACAAGTTCTAGAAGGACCACAATGTCGCGAAGATATTCGTATGTGGAAAGTTTCGACCACGCTCAATGGACAAAATGTGGTTGGTTGGATCGCAGAAGGATTTGGCAATAACTACTATATGATACCTGCTTAAATCCAAATAATAGGCAACTGAAATACCCTAATTGAGCGAGTTTGTTATCATTAAGAAGATAGCGACTCGCTCTTTTGTATTTCAAATATAGACTCATAATTGCAAAGGAATCGGGAAGAATATTAGTATTACTACACAAGCATCCTTCAACTAAACTTACGAATCACCTTTATTAAATCAGCAGCAGCAAAATACTGTAAAAGCGTTATTACACTCGCTTCAATATCCAATGGATTGATTTCTACAGTTCTTACCAATGAGGACATATCCTCTAGAAGCGTTGCATCAGGCTCAGGATTAGCATCTAGTAGAGGAAAATGTACAAGCAGATTCATAATCTGATTACGGGTTTTTCTATATCGATCCTTATCATATCGAACGATCAGAAAAGGACCACGATATAGTCCGCCATACAAACCAATTGCCCACTGTATGCGCTTGATAATGTCATTATCCATTAAGGATTGATCAGAAGTCTGAAAGTCGATTGACCATCCATCATATTTTTCAGACCAACTCACTTCTGTGGGTACGTCACTCAATCTCACAATCATCTGTATTTCCGTCATATCAGAGTCTGATTCAGTCAGGGTAAAGAGGTTATGAATAAACGCCTGTGGCAGTGATTGAAGTGTACGACGTTCTAGGTTGCCATTTTTACGGTGCGGAACACTATATAGCAGTGTGTCTTTTGAACTGCGTAAAAGTATTATTGCCTGATTGACTTGATAATCAGTATTTAAGGGCAATATATGTACAATTTCCCAAAATTCATTCGGCAAAAATGTAAATACATCACCCACTTGAGGACGGGATAGGTTAATCACAGTTTTCTGATTGAGTGCCTGTTTTCGCTTTTCCTCTTCTGCATTTTCTACAGATGATTCAAGCCATTTTTCAAAGGTATCATCTGTCATTATCTTCACCTACTGTTTAACCATCATTGTTCCAAAGTACCTCTATGCACCAACCGTCAAAATGACTTTATTGATACCCTCATCATAAGCGAAGTTGCTAGCATAGGCTTCAGCAGTTTTCGATAGGTCGAATTTATGCGACACAAGCTCTTCTAAATTCACCTTACCTGAGGTTGCTAAGTCAATGGCGCGTGGATAGGTATGTTTCATCCGCCGTGACATGATAATCGTTAATCCCTTGCGCCGTGCCACTGAATGTTTTAGGTTCAATTGGTCATCTGGGGGAATCCCAACCAGCACTAAACGCCCACCATTACGGCACATATCAGCCGCTTGTTGAACAGAATGGTCAGCCCATGCCGCTTCAATCGCAACATCAACACCACGTCCATTGGTTGCTTCCATTACAGCTTGCACGGGGTCACAATCATTAACATTATAAGCATGTGTTGCGCCCCAATCTTTCGCCTTATCAACACGCCAACCCAATTTATCAAACGAGAATAATTGTGATACACCCATCATACTCGCTAGGCGTGTAATCAATAAACCTACAGGGCCTGCGCCAATGACTGCAACACTGCTCGCAATCCGAATTTTGCTAAAGTCAATTGCATGAATCGCGATACCGAGTGTCTCTAATAGCGGTCCTGTTTCATCGCTAAGTTCATCAGGCATCGGGAAGCAATTCCTCGCATCAACCAACATCTGCTCACGCAATGCACCATCATCTGGGAAAAGCCCATAAAAATAATGATTCGGGCATAAATTAGGATGCCCATTCTCACACAATTCACAACGCCAACATGGCACACAAGGGTCTACTGCCATCCGTTGCCCAACAGTGATGGGGTTATGCAAACCATCTAATGCCGCCTCACCGACTGCGACCACTTCACCCATAAATTCATGACCCAACACAAAGGGTTCAACCACATTGGTATAACCAATCCGCCCTGTCTCATACATATGGAGATCACTACCACATAATCCGACAGCCTTAATGTTTAGTAGAACTTCACCAGCTTTTGGTGCGGGCGGGCTATCATCTGTCTCAATCCGTATATCCTTCGGTCCATAGAGTTTTGCTACCTGCATTTCAGTCAACCTCTTTCCTTGATTACTATTCTGCGGATTGTTCTCTCACGCTATCTTTATCAAATCCAGCCAATTTTTTATATCGGCTCGCCACTTCTTCTAAATAATCTCGTGCAAGACAATTACATTGTTCAACACAATCTCCCCTACAATTATCATCAGCTTCCTGCATGACAACTTCGGGTCCTGCTTTCCGATTTTCTAATACCAGTTTTGATACAGGCTCAAGCCGTTCCTCTTCATAGGCTTTGAGTGCCTGCGTGACATCAGGATATTGAATTAACCTATCACAAATCACCTCAGCATCCCATATTGCCTGTGATGCACCATTTGAGCCATTAGGGCGCATCGCATGAGCCGCATCACCTAGCAAAGTCACACGTCCAAAACTCCATTGCGGTATGGGGTCACGGTCAATCATCGGGAATTCATAAATGGAATCCGTAATGTTAATGAGCTTCGGAATATCCAGCCACGGGAACATCCATGTTTTAAAAGAATCTTCAAAATCAGCTTTATTCCCAGGGCGATTCCAATCCTCTTTTTTCGGAGGTAAATCCATCGGAATGGGTAACTCTGCAATCCAATTGACCAGCGACTTCCCCTCATTCATCGACTGACGTGATACAGGATAAATCACAGCCTTGCGGGTTGCATTCCCTACCATAATCATCGTCTTGCCATCGAGATATGGCTCTGTCTCGACTATCCCACGCCACAAAATTAGACCTGAATAGACGGGAACACCCTCATCAGGATAGAAAATCTGTCGTGCCTGCGACATAATCCCATCCGCGCCAACTAAGATGTCACCACGATAACTACCCACAGGGTTATTTGTCTTGCGGTCAATGAAATGTGCTGTGACACCATCGTCATCTTGCTCAAATCCTGCTAGATGATGCCCTGTCAGCACGTTTTCTTCACCTAAGCGTTCGACAACAGCATGATAAAGAAGCATCTGCAACTCACCACGATGTATCGAATATTGTGGTACATCGTAGCCAGCATCTAATCCGCGTGGTTCTGTCCAAATCAATGAACCCCGTTTACTATAAAAACTCAACCGAGCAGTACGAATCCCTGTTGCGTCTAATTCTTTCTCTAAACCTAGTGAAAATAAACGCTTCACGGCATGGGGTTGAATATTAATACCAACACCGAGAGGGCTAGGATTCCCTACGGATTCAAATACTTTGACAGGTATCCCTGCTTTATGTAAATAGAGTGCGGTTGTTAATCCACCAATACCCCCACCTGCAATTAAAACCTGTAAATCTTTTGTATGCTCACTCATTGTCATAACCTAAATCTAATTTTATCTAACAAGGCAACCCACCACGCTCAAGACAGTATAAAGCCTGTAGCATAAAGAAATCACCCCATAATAAAACAAAAGGGACGATTGATTTTCACCAACCGCCCCCATTTTACTATTTCTATGTCAGGAAAATGATTTATTCTTCCTGTGCATCGAGTTCAGCTTGTTGTTCCGCGATAATTTCATCGGTACATGCGAGATCTTCGAGGAAAGCCATATCTTCAGCCATACGGTCTTCCATGTCCATTTCTGGCAATTCAGGGTCAACTTCATTACTTTCTTCATTTTCAATCACAAAATCAGCCATATCCAAAAGTTCTTGAGCAATTTCAACACCTTGGTTCGCAGCCGAATCAAGATTCACAGCAATTGCCATCCCCGGTTGTTTACTAATCGCTGTACCTTCAATGGTGATGTCGCCGTTTAGATAAGCAATCAACATACGCGCCGTATCAACACCTTCTTGATAGTAGCTCAAACCAGCACCCACTGTCGCACCTGAGTAAACTTGGCTTGCATCAGCATGGAATACAGGAATACCATTTTCTTCTGCAACAGCTAATAATGCAGGCAAACCATCGGTAACTGTACTATCTGTTGGAATCATGAAGGCTTGAACACCTTTGCTCACGAGACCTTCTGCAGCTGTGCCGACATCAGCGGTTGCTGCAACAGGACCAAGTTCAACGGTTAAACCAATCGATTCGCCAACAGCTTTAATGTTCTCTGCACCAACAACGCCATTGGCTTCTGCTTGATTATAGATTGTACCAATTATTGTGATGTCAGGATTTTGAGTAACAATCAATGGAACAATCGATTCAAAGGGTGCAAGTGCTTGCGAACCTGTGATGTGACTTGGTTTAATACAAGATGTAGACGCAAATCCTGCCGCATATGGGCTAGTTACCGTATTGAATAAAACAACGGGTGGTAAGTCCATATCAATGGTTGCATTAGCAGCAGCTTGTGCAACAGGAGTTGTAATCGCGATAATAATATCTGCGCCCTTGTCGAGTGCATTATCAACCAATAAGTTTGCAGTTGGGAAATCAAATTCAGCATCGCCAAAGATGATATTGATGTTTTCGCCTTCGAGGTCTTGACGTTCAGCGACAATTGCACGTTCTTCTTCGTTGATAATGCCATAGGCTTCTAGCATATCCAACGTACCTTTTTCAGATAATTCAAAGGGACGTAATGGACCAAAACGAATAATTGCTACAGTTGGGTTTTCATCTTGTGCCAATGATGATGGGATCAACATTGCAAGCATAACCAAAATGAGTAAAAGTTTTTTTAACATATAAAGCCTCCAAAAAGAATTTTGTATTTAATCTTATCGTCGGACAAAATGCCCTACGTTCAACAACAATTTTAGCTCAATAATGTGCGGTCCGCGAGTTCCTCACCTGTATTCAATTGGCGGAAACGTTCAATTAAATCGGCTGGGCGCAATACATCGCGTTCTTCATCCGCAATCTCAAATAAAACACTACCTCGATTCATCATCACAACGCGGTTTCCAACCATACAAGCCTGTTGCATACTGTGGGTAATCATAATCACAGTGAGGTTATTTTCTTTTGCAAGCTGAATCGTCAATCCGATCACCTTGTCCGCCGCATTTGGGTCAAGTGCCGCCGTGTGTTCATCCAATAGCAAGATTTTGGGTTTCACGAGTGTTGCCATAATCAGCGTTACAGCTTGTCGCTGACCACCACTGAGCATCGCGACATCCGTATCGAGGCGGTTCTCTAAACCAAGATTGACACTTTTGAGTTGTTCGACAAACCATGCCTCTTGTGATTTTTTCAGATCACGTCCTAAACCAGACATCTTGCCACGCATCGCCGCCAAAGACAAATTCTCACGAATCGTCAACCCAGGACAAGTTCCCATTGAGGGGTTTTGAAAAACACGTCCAATTTCTTGAGAGCGTTTGTATTCGGGCAAATCTGTGATGTTTTTATTGGATAACATAATCACACCATCATCCACACCCACCGTCCCAGCCACCACATTAAATAATGTACTTTTACCTGCACCATTTGCACCGATAACCGTGATAAAGTCGCCTTCATTTACAGTGAGTGACACATCTTGTAATGCGCGGACTTGATTGGGTGTACCACTGTTAAAGGTCACCGAGACTTGTTTAAGTGATAGCATATTTAGCTGACCTCCCGTTTTTGTTTCTTCCGCCATACTTGCCAGCGATCATGTAGATTCGGTGCAGCCAAAGCCATCAACACAACCAAGGCCGTCACGAGTCGGATATCAGTTGAATCTAAGTCTAATGCTGTGAATACCCATGTCCGTGTAATATCAAATACAAGCATCCCTGTTGCTGCTGCAATCAACATTTGTCCTACAGTTTTTGGGCGTAATAGCACTTCCCCAATAATAACTGCCGCCAACCCACGAATAATCAGACCGACACCTAAATTAACATCAGCAAAACCTAACTGTTGAACAGCAAGTGCACCAGCAATTCCAGCAAGACCATTTGAAACCATCAACCCAATGACTACCATCAGGTCATGATTCAATCCCATTGCCTGTACCATCTGCGGATTTTTACCTGTCGCCCGTATGGCAAGACCTGTTTCTGTCCGCAAGAACCAGTAAAGAATGCCGATTACAGCCACCACAATGAAACCGAAAATGGCAATTTCTAGCAAATTGGTTGACTGGCGACGCATTTCTTCGCCAAACTGTTCAATCATCCATGCACGAAAGGGACGTGCATGTCGCCTAATCAACGTTTCGCCTTCGATTAGAGGTAAGTTACTTGCACCATCCATGATACTCAGGGTAATCGTATATGCACCCGTAATCACGATAATACTTGCTAGAAGACCTTCAATCTTGAAGAGAACATGAACTAATGCGGTCACCAATCCTGTAAGTGCTCCTGCACCGAAGGCGGCAATAACAGCCACTTCAGGACTCTGTCCATCAGCAATTAAAAGCGCACAAATAGCACCAGCAATCGGGAATGCACCATCGACTGTTAGGTCTGGAAAATCGAGAATACGGAATGTCAGAAATACAGCAACACCGACCAGCGCATATGAAAGACCTGACCCGATCACACCAATATTGACATTACCTATCGAAATAAAGATACCTGAAACAACAATTAGCATAATAAATCGAATAGCAAAGCCTGATATTTTTAGCGAGGATTCTTCGCTATTATTTTTAAGTTTGTCTTCAGACGGTAACTCATTGACAGCCATACAAATATAATCTCATGAATTGAATTAATTTAGGGTTTGTAATAATTCCTGCAAGTTTATCACATCGTTTTTAATGTGCCACACACAAAATCATCAATATTGAACGAGTTCACGAGGAATTGAATCACTGGATATACAACCTGACAACGCCAACCCAATATCATATTCGCGTCGTAAAATATTCAAAATATCTGCCACCCCAGCTTGACCATCAACAGCCAAACCCCACAATATTGGACGACCTAACATCACAGCATCTGCACCTAATGCCAGTGCTTTAATAATATCTGTCCCACGGCGAATACCACCATCAACCAATATTTCGCAACGCCTGTCAACCACTTCAGCAATTTCGGGTAAAACTTGTATCGTTGCTGGAACAGTATCCAGTTGCCGTCCCCCATGATTGGAAACAACTATCCCTGCCACACCTCGATTGAGTGCTTCGACGGCATCATCAGGACGTAAAATCCCTTTTACAAGAACAGGTAAAGTTGTCTGATTAGCAAAGGCTTCAATATCATCCCATGTTAGTGAGGCATCAAATTGTGCGCCGATATAAGCATTGATATTAGGATACTCATCTTGATTCCAATAATCAGTCAATGTTTCTAATCCAACACCATCAGGTAAACGTAAGGGATTCCTCACCAAATATTCACGATACCCAGAAACAGGTACATCAACAGTGACAATAAGCGCACTATATCCAGATACTTCAGCACGTCGTACAAGTTCACGGGTTAGACCTCTATCCTTATGTACATATAGCTGAAACCATCCATTGACACCTGTACCAACCACATCTTCCATCTTGGTTGTAGACAGTGTGCTGAGGCACATTGGAATACCGAACTGCTTAGCACTTTCTGCAATGCCTAATTCTTTATCAGGATGTGCCAATGCTGCCATTGCCATTGGTGCAATCACAACAGGGAAGTCTATCTTTTGCTCCAAAACAGTTGTCGATAAATCTCTTTGCGAGACATCCCTCAAAACATAGGGAACAATCTGAATATCGTCATATGCTCGTCGATTGTCACGAATCGTAATTCCATCACCTGCCCCACCTGAGTAATAACCATACGCAGAGGGAGATAACTTTTGTTTTGCGACCTGTTCATACTCAAATAAGTTAATAGGCTTCATGATCTAGACACCCCAGATTACTTTCAAGCCAATCATCATGGTTATCATCGTCACAATCGTAATCCCAACCCCCACCCTGAAAAAGTCATTAAATTTATAACCACCCGGTCCCATCATCAGGATATTCACAGGATGAGCAATTGGTGTCAGAAATGCCATTGAACACGACATCGCCACAGCCACAGCCATTGCGCGCGGGTCAACACCCATTTGCAAAGCGGCATTAATCGCAATTGGTCCGACCAGTAAAGCTGTCACCTGCCCACCGATAATCTGGACAACAATCATGGTTAAAATAACCATGCCAGCAATCAGGATTAATGGACTGGCATCAGCTAAAACACTCACCATAATTAAGCCGACTCGATTGGCTAAACCTGTATCAGTAATTGCCACGCTTAGAGGTAACATACCAGCGACTAAAAATATCACACGCCATTGCACCGCAGAGTAGAACTGCTCCATACTTAAGCAACCTGTCAACACCATCGCCACCGCACCGCCCAACATCGCAAGTGATAAAGGCAGAATATTTAAGATAGATAATGCCAATACGATTGCTGTGATTAATATGGCAAAGGGTGCTTTTTGTGTCTGATGTGAGAGGGTCGAATATTTACCAGCAGGCAGAATATAATTGGGGTTATTCGATAGATTTTGAATATCAGTTGACTGCCCCACAACGAGTACCGCATCCCCCACTTGCAAAGGAATTTTACGCACATCCGTATGTTGACTATGACCATCACGCCACAAAGAAATCGCAAGTAAACCCGATTTACTATTCAGCTTCATGTCAGATAATGTTTTACCAATGGCATCAGAACGTGGAGCAATTGTAATCTCAATCGGTTCAATCGGTAGTGCATAATGGTCTTTCTGGGCATCATCTTTAATAATACGATTTCCCCATTCCACCAATTGCAATATGCGGTCTTCATGCCCAACAATCAATAATTCATCGTCAGGATAAAGCATTAAATCAGGTTTCGGTATTGTCACAGTGTCACGCTTATGCCAGACAGCGGCAATAGTCAAACCAAGCTCAGCATTGATGGCACTATCACGAATCGTTTTATTTGCTAATCGTGACTGAGGTAAAATACGCACATTCCATAAACGATCTGATAGCTGATAAGTATCTTTTAAATCATTTTCACTAAAGGTATCTGTCAATGAAGCACGTTCAGGTAGCAAATGCCGTCCAACCAAGAGCATATATATCAGACCTGCAATCACAATCAAACTACCCATCGGAATAAAATCTAACATACCCAAACCATCAAAACCGCGCGTAATCAGTAGCTCACTCATGAGAATATTTGCCGTTGTTAAATATGTCGCCATACCACCGACAAGTGTTCCGAATGACATTGGCATCAGCAATTTAGAGACAGAGATATTCGAGCCACGCCCCACCCGTACAGCCGCAGGAAGTAGAACAGCACCTGCCGCTACATTATTCATAATCAAGGATAATGATGCACCTGCTGCCATAAAAAGTGTGATTAACTTAACTTCCGACCCTTGTCCAATTTGATTGAGCCGTCGTGCAATCCATTGAATCACACCTGTTTCTTCAAGTGCGTGGGTGATAATAAATAAACCAATCAGCGTGATAACAACTGAACTACTAAATCCAGCCACCGCTTGATTTGGAGTGACAAGCCCTGATACACCAAGGATAAGTAGGATAATAAGTGCAATGAGTTCAGTTTTGAGACGTGTTGCAAATATCAAAATAAATAAAATAATGATCACTGCAACAAGAGCAATTTCAGGTGATGTTAGCATCGAAGTATCTATCTTTCTATCAGATGTACCTCTTGAGTATAACGTTTATCGAGTATTTTGACATCAACAACCCAAGTTTATTCTCCAGTAACAGATTTGACATTACGGAAGATGTGTTTCAATCTTTCGATCGCAATATCGGATAATAACTCACGGTCAAACGATGCAAGATTATCCTGTAAATGAGTGGGCTTGCTTGTTCCTGATAAAATGACATGTGTGCCAGCTTCCTCACGACAAAAACGATAGGCAATATCAGGGATACTCATACCATAACCCTTATCAATCAAGTCCATCAGGGGTCTATCAGAATCGATATCCACAGGGTCAATCTCACCTTGTTCAATCAACATCTGTACAGTCTTACGAAGATTCTCTGGTCTGCTCAAGGCACGGCGCACAGCAAACATAATCAGAATACCAAGATTCTTTTTCATTGCAGGAACAAGAACAGTATCTCTTGCATTTTGGTTCAGGAAATTGAAGCCAACCATCAATACATCCCAAATATCATCTTGTAATGCACGTTGAAGCATGTCGTGATTTAAGTCAGAATTATAGGCTTCCGTCACACCGATGAAGCGGATTTTGCCTTGGTCACGCATTTTCTCAAGCACAGGCACAATTTCATGGACGCAGTAGTCATAATCATCTGCGCGCAAACCATGAATATGATAGACATCCACATAATCAGTCTGTAAACGGCGCAAGCTATCTTCAAGGCTTTTCACTGTTCCAGCAGGGTTAAACTTTTCTTTTCGTGTACTTTTCTTGGTAGAAATGACTAGCGAACTACGGTCACGCTGGACGATTGCTTTTCCGACAATTTCTTCCGTGCCATAACCCTCTGCTGTATCCACAAAGTTAACACCTGCATCGAAACCTTGAAGTAAAATATCAACAGACTCCGCCTCTGTATTTATATTATCTCGCTGACCCAATCGACTAGGCCCACCTGCTCCAATACCCATCACCGATACGTTCAAACCTGTCCGTCCAAGTGTACGATACTCCATATTTTTGCTCCTTCTTAATATCACGGCATACTGCCACTATGATATTGAACATCACATCAAACAGCAAGAAATCACATTTAATTCTTTTTTGATATAGGATTACAAGATCATATGATAAATGCAATTGACAAGCAGATAGGAATGAATAAAATATAACTAAAGCGATTTAGTAAAGCGGTTTAATAATTTGAAAAAAGTGGTCACAGCACAACAGGTTGCCAAAAAGGCAGGCGTTTCACCAACAACAGTATCTTTTGTGATGAACGATGTTAAAGGCGCAAACATCAGCGAAGCCACACGTCAAAAGGTATTAGCTGTTGCTGAAGAATTGGGGTATGTCCCCCACGCACTTGCTAAGTCACTGGCAAAAGGTCGTAGTGATAATATTGGTTTATTTCTTATACAACCGCATGATGAAGTCTTTGCTGACCCTTATATCCCCAATATCATCACAGGGATTCGCAACGCAACACAATCGGATGGGTTTCGGATTTTAGTTGAGCAAGTCCGCAGTGAAAACGATGCCCAAACCATCTTAACCATGCTCAAAAGTGGGGAAGTTGCAGGCGCAATAATCACCAATAACATATGGGATGCTGAGACCTTATCCGAATTAAAAGAATTTCCTGTTGTTTGTCTAAACCCCATACTGACAAATGAAATCAGCTATGTTGCAATTGACCACGACCAAGGCGTAAAAGAGCTAGCACAACACATGAGCCACCTCAATCGTTATCCTATTGGTGTAATCCCCTATGCGCTATTATCAGCTCAAAAGGTACAAAAACGACTTGATATATTTCGTGAGTTAATAGAGTCATCTGGATATGCAATTGACGATGCAAATATTATTGAAGGAGCATATCATCCAGAGAGTGGCTATTATGCGATGAAGGAGCTTCTTATCAGAAACCCCAAGCTACAAGCTGTCTATTGTATGAATGATATGATGGCAGTCGGTGCACTCGCATATCTTAATGAACATGGAATAAGTGTTCCTGATGATATAGCGATTGTGGGATACGACGACATCCGTGTGTCTGGTTTTCTAACTCCCCCACTCACAACAGTCCGTGCGCCAGAAGTAAAACTCGGACAATTGGCTGGTGATACGTTACTAGAGCTGATAAACAACAAAGCGCCAACAATAACGCAACACCTTTTACCAACTCAACTTGTTATTCGACAATCTTGTGGATATAAAAACTTATAATTGAAAGGATTATCAACATGGCAAAAATTACATTTATTGGAGCAGGCAGTACCGTTTTTGCGAAAAATCTAATGGGTGATATTTGGAGCTATCCTGAACTCGCAGATTCTACTATTTGCCTGATGGATATCAATCCAGATCGCCTCAAAAAATCAGAACAAGTGGCACATCATATTATCAAGACACTCGGCGTTAACCCGACTGTGGAAACAACCACAAACCGTCGCGAAGCCTTGCAAGGTGCAGATTATGTGGTATGTATGATTCAAGTCGGCGGATATGAACCATCAACTGTGATTGACTTTGAGATACCGAAGAAATATGGGTTGCGACAAACGATTGCAGATACACTTGGCATCGGCGGGATTATGCGTGGGCTTCGCACAATTCCTGTCCTGATTGATATCGTTAAGGACATGGAAGAAATCTGCCCTGACGCTATCTTTATCAACTATGTCAACCCAATGTGTATGAACCAATGGGCATTAAGCCGTTCAACAAGTATCCAAACTGTTGGTCTCTGCCATAGTGTCCCACACACAGCACATGATCTTTCTTTAGATATTGGTGTACCTTATGAAGACATCAATTACGTTGTTGCTGGTATCAACCATATGGCATTTTACCTAAAATTTGAAAATCGGGTAACAGGTGAAGACCTCTATCCTCGCATTCACCAAGTTTATGACGAAGGAAGAGTTCCAGATACTAACCGTGTCCGCTATGAGATGTTCAAAAAGTTGGGTTACTTTGTTACGGAATCGAGCGAACACTTCAGTGAATATACCCCGTGGTTTATCAAGTCTACAGCCCCTGAGCTAATCGAACGCTTCAATATCCCTATTGAAGAATATATAGAACGTTGTAAAGCAGGGCTTATCAGTTGGGAACTTCTAGAAAAAGCAGAAAAAGAAGGACGCATCCCAACAGAAGAAGAAATCTTATCCGCATTGAGTGATGTTAATCCAATGGATATGGTGAAGCGTGGGATGGTGCGTGGCATTGCTAGAATGAATGAAGTCGAACGTAGTGTTGAATATGGTTCACAAATTATCTATAGTATGGAAACAGGCAAAGCACAAACAATTTACGGCAATGTGGCAAATCACGGCATTATCGACAATCTACCAGCAGGCTGTTCAGTTGAAGTCCCTTGCCTCGTTGATGCTAATGGTATTCAACCCACAAAAATCGGGGAAATTCCAGTTCATCTTGCCGCATTGATGCAAACCAATATCAATGTTCAAGCATTGACTGTAGAAGCAGCCCTTACCCAAAAACGTGACCACATCTATCATGCCGCTATGCTAGACCCACACACAGGGTCAGAACTCACACTCGACCAAATCTGGTCAATGGTTGATGAATTAATTGAAGCGCACGGCGACTATTTACCAGAATATCACTAATCAGCACCCAAAAAGACAGCCTATGACAATATGTTATGGGCTGTTCTATTCAGAAGACCGCGTCCCAAAAACTCCTTTTTCACCGACCATCTGTCTTACAGCACGCAACCAACTATCCCCTTCTGCTCCAACATCACTATCGGCTTTAGTCGGATCATATTTACGAATAAATTCCGCCATCTCGCCATGTAACCGTACCCATTTATCGCGTTGAATCTCAATCAACTCAGGCATGCTACGGCGATTGATAACCTGCTTAAAATGCTCAATACATAAACCATCCGATTCACGGAAATCTGATAAGAAACGTTCGTCACCTAAGCTATCACCAAAAACTTCTATATACCGCGCTTCATTCTCGCCAGCCTTCACACAGACAGGGCAATCTTCATTAGGATCAAGTGCTGTCGATAGTTCACTCTGCCCATTTCGATTAAATAATCCACGCATTTTCGGGGGGGCTTTAGCTTTATTATTTAGTTCCCTTATGGCTTCATCAAGAACTGCACTATATAAAACCGCAATACTCATGACATTCCCATTTTGGGTTAATTGCCAACCATGCACATTACATAACCCTCGGCTCGCACGAAATGTTGCATGAGTCTGGGGTTCAGTCACATATTCATAGAGAATAATATTGAGAAGTTTCTTAACATCTCGCACCAGTAAATTACAGACTGGGCAACCTGTTTCTGGCATGACCTCAATCAAATCAAAATAACCAAAAGGTGTCAGCATCTGTGTCACTTTCTGTACTAGGCAAATTATAGTAAGTAGATTGATAATATGGGTTTATAGCATATTTCACAATAAGCAGAAAATATCGAGGTAATTTCAACTACGGCAATTCATAATCTATATTTTAGATTATCAAAATTATGATTGAGTTAATCTTAAGGCAAGGTCACTGATTTGTGTTAAGGATGCAGGTTTAAGTAAAACTAAATCAGCAAGAGCTGTTATTTTTTCGTCATGCAAAGCGTACCCATTAGCAGTCATCATAATGACTTTGACACCAGAAAGACGGTCATCTTGTCGTATCGATTGTAAAATCTCCAGACCCGATACAAGTGGCATTTGTAAGTCAAGTGTTACAAGATTTGGAATAACATCAATAAGTCTATCCATTGCCACAGTACTATCTGTAACATGTTCGACATCAAAACCTGCTAATTCCAATACAATTTTGAATGTAGACCCCAAATTAAGGTCATCGTCAATAACAATAGCTTTTAATTGAGACATTATATTTCCTCGAGCGGAAGTGTAAACCAGAATGTTGTACCTTCACCATAAGTGCTTTCAATACCAATTTCGCCATTCAGCTTGTTTATAATACGACGTACAATGGATAGACCTAGACCCAAGCCCTCAGCCTTCACACTATGCAAGCGAGTAAACATCTCAAAGAGTCGTTTTTGGTCATCCTTTTTGATACCTATCCCCGTATCTTTAACCTCTAACCGTACGGTTTCCCCTTGAACATCACTTTGTATGGTAATCGATGGAGTAGGGTTATCATTTCCCATATATTTAATTGCATTACTAATCAAGTTTGCGAAGATTTCTTCAATCCATTGTGGATGCCCCATCACAACAGGTAAATCCTTTGATATTTGGATTTCAATTTTCTGCTCATCTATTAAATGAGAAAACCGCCCGAGAGCAGAATCTACAATGGGCTGAAGTTGAACAACTGTAATTGCATCTTCTGGATTCCGTAACTTAGCTAACCAGAGCAACTGATCAATCATCTTGTTCATTTGTTTACCGCTACTCGTAATCGAACTTAAGCGTGTCATCCCATCGTCTTGAAGTTGTTCACGGTACTTCATCCCAATAATTTCACTCGTGAGCAAAATATTACTCAAGGGTGATTTCAAATCATGAGCAATTGTATGGGCATAGGCATCTAATTCTTCTACCCGTAAGTGGAGTTCTCTTTGGGTACAGGTAAGCTCCCTGAAGATGTTGGCATTACGAATCGCAGATGATAATTGTAAAGATAACATATAGCCAATCCGCATATCATCTTGCGTATAGCTATTCGATATCGTCGTCGCAAAGTTAATTGTGCCTAGGCATATGTTATCAGCGACTAGTGGAATAATTATCTGCGATTTATACTGAGACAAAAATAAAGATAGCGTTCCATCATGAATCAACTGTGGATGCTTCGTTTTAATTGTTTGTCCCACATTGGGAGTATCTAATAAATCATCTAATTGTACTTCTTCTTTACCAAAGAGTGTGTGTACCGTCCATTGCTTATCTTTTTGTAGACATACACTACAATGCTCGAAGTCCAATAGCCACTTGGCTTGTTTAGCTATCACACGTTCGATTTTATTAAAATCTAGCGTCCGATTCATAGCAATACCAATTTCGTTTACCGCTGATATGCGTGTTGACAGTGCATCGGCTTCAGCTAATAAACGGCGTGTGGTTTGTAACAACTCCTCATGACTTAAGTCTTCAAGCCGTGTCTGTGTTGACTTCATCATGATACTAGAGCTTGTCGATTTCTAATGCTATAGCATCTGTATATTGATTGACCTGTGTGAACAAGTTCGCTGTGGCAATAATTTCAAAGATTTCAGATTCATCTAAACCCTGTTCACGCAAGCCATCATAATCTGCACTTGTCAGCTCTTGTGGTCGTGTGCCAGCAAGTAATCCGAAACGAATAACAGCCTTTTCACGCTTTGGTAAAGGACATGCTTCAAAATCGGACACCAACATTTCTAAAACTTCTTCACTCATACCCAGTGCCGATAAGCCATGAAGGTGGACTCTGAGTGCATACTCACTTTGATTGGATTGAGAGATAGCAACACCCACCATTTCTTTTAAAGTGCGCGGCAACTCACCTTGCAAAATGGTATCCCGAAATTTATTCCAACTTGTTTCCAAGAAGGCAGGATTTATTGCCATCGATTTAAACAGATTGGGTACAATCCCAAAACCCAATTCTTCTTTAATTTGTATATAAACAGCTTTTGCCTTGTCATCTTCTAAATTATCAAATTCTATAATTGGGAAATGAGCCATTCTAACCTCGTATGCTGTATCTTTTTATTATTACTTATTATTTCAATTATAACTAAAAGATACAAAAAAAACATGAAATGTGTGTTTGAAAAGTAGAGTCAGACATTGAATCAATCGCATTATTCTTGTTCTGGTTTATCTTCCTCACCTTCAAGTGCATCAGGATAATAAATAGCAGATTCTGTTGGTGCAGATAAATCAACATATTTATCATAATCAACTAAATTACAACCCTCGACGAGCTGACCATTATTACTAATAATCTCCATCTGCCGTTTAAAGTCTGCAATCTGTCTGAGGTTTTCAAGGACTTCTACAGTTAATGAAAATGTGATCATTTCGTCAGGTTCAAGCATCACTAAGCGACCCGATTCACGCGCTTTATTCTGTCCTTCTGGTACACAATTTCCAGGTTCAACACCATTCACATACATGTTCTTACGGGTGTTCTTCCATTGAGTGAGGTAAGGTAATGTATCGGTCTTCCAAGAAAACTTTAGTCCAATATCATCGTTAATTAATGCTGCATGTGCGCGTCCTGCGGGATCATTTCGCACATGATGATAAAAGACTTGCTCTGCATATCCACTCGTCGCTTCATCATAAGTATGCCATGATGCCACACCTTGTCTTGCACTCTCATCACGAGTATATACTTGGCTTGCAACAGCCAATTCTGTCCCATGTCGGATAATTGGATAGCCCATATTAAAGTGATACAAGACCATCAATGGTATCGGTTTATCACTATGATTGGTCACAAAATCAACAATGTTGATACGAGGCTCACCCAACTTCCAATTAAAACGCCGTGTCACTGATAACTGTTCACCATGTAATTTCGATTGTGCCAATTGTGCAGTCAGTTTCATCTCATAATTAGCATATGACCAATTACCTCGTATAGAAATATCATAAGCTCGTAAGCGTGTATAGTGACCATGTAAATCGCGAAACTCCCCTGTTTGGTCATCCGTTTCTGGTGGACCGACATGCGTTAAACCACAAGTTGTTAGCAATCCGCCATTAAACTGACGTAACCATTCTTGACCTGCATCAGGCGGAAAAGGTGCGCCTTGATTAATCCATGTCAAAGGCATTCCATTATATGAAGCACTATAAATATCCATTCCACGGTCAGGTAATAATGTCAACGTCAAGCCACTGCTATTATGAGCATCAATGACCCGCATACCATTCGGTAAGATAGATTCTCGCATATCAATAAATTGACGCAAATCAACACTATGTTTTTCAACAGTCTTTTGATTGAGCCATTCAGGTCTAGCCATAGCTATTTTCCTTATTTATCAGCATTGGTAATTTTAAAGTTGATATATAAATGATTGTAACGTATCGTGGTTCTTATGGATAACCTAATTTCTATTATGCTAAGTTACCTTCACTTACAATATGAAGGTTGATAGACTATTTTTTATACTTTACCCTAATTCACGATATACTCGGTTAAATTATTCAACCTGTGAAAATGACTATGCGAAAAATAATCTTTAGAGATGACGATACGAGCTATTTTACACAACCTGAACACTTGGATGCAATTTATGGTCGTATCTGGGATGCAGGGCTTCCAGTCTGTCTTGCAGTTATTCCGAATGTTTACGGCGATATTCGGGTCTATTGGAGTGAAGGCAATCCTTTTGACCCCGGTATTCCCCCACAATATCGTGGGCAAAATAAACATTTCTCGATTCTAGATAATCCACAGCTTTGTGAATTTCTTATTAAAAAAGCACAAGCGGGACTAGTTGAAATTTGCTTGCATGGTTACTCACATACCTTTTATGAGTTCACCACACATGATGCCCCTGTTATTCAACAAAAAATAGAAGATGGGTTAGCAATACTTAATCAAGCATTTCCGAATATTCCAATCCGTACATTTATTGCACCCTATGACCGACTATCACCTATCGCACTGACAGAGCTAATTAAACGTGGTTTTAATATTAGTACCCAATCAACAAATCTTGCCCCACTACCCTACCTACCGCAGTTAGAAGGACATGAATTCGCATATATCAATGACTCACAGAAATTATATGTTTGTGATAATTATTTTTATACACACCGTGATGACCCACATGATTCACTCATGAATGTCAGTAAACACATTGCTTTATATAAGTTAACAACAATCACAAATCATTATTGGATGTTTTTCAATGACTGGGAACCAAATCCCAATCCCAATATTATGCTCCATTGGGACAAATTTTTGGATCAGATATTGGATGATAGGACAATACAAATCACCCAGTTCGATGCAGAGCAATCACTCGACAGCTATTAATTTAAATACTCAATTATAAAAAGAGTGATTTTTTCAGCTACAATTCAGTAAAATAAACAGGCAAATTTTAATATCAGAAAGGACACTTTATGTCCCAGAAAAATCTTATTGGTGGAGAATGGCGTGAAAGTAATGATGTTCTTGAAGTCAAATTCCCATACGATGGAACAATTGTAGACTCAGTTTATATGGCATCGCAACAAGATATGGAAGATGCGATGGCTAAGGCTGTTAAAGGCTTTGCGATAACTCGTAGGCTACCAAGCCATAAGCGCACAGAAATCTTGCAAAATATGCACCGCCTAATGCAAGAACGCTTCGATGACATTGTTGAAGCCATGATTATGGAAGGTGGTAAAAACCGTAAAACCGCAGTTGGAGAAACAACACGCGCACTACAAACTATCTTTGTCTCTAGTGAGGAAGCACGACGGATAGGGGGTGAGGTGTTTAGCATCGATTGGACACCCACAGGTGAAAATCGACAAGGTTTTACGCGTCGCGCGCCGATTGGCACAGTTCTTGGTATCACACCATTTAATTATCCGATTAATCTTGCTTGCCACAAGATTGGACCTGCTATTGCATCAGGTAATCCAATCATTATCAAACCAGCAGAAAAGACCCCGCTCTCATCTGTTATTCTAGCCGAGATTGTACTTGAAGCAGGCTACCCTGCAGAAGCCTTCAGTATGCTCAACGCGTGGGGTAAAGACACCTCAATTATGGTAACAGACCCGCGTATTGCGATGATTAGCTTTACAGGGAGTGCATCCGTGGGTTGGATGCTGAAAGGGCAAGCTGGACAAAAGAAAGTCACGCTCGAATTAGGTGGCAATGCAGGTGTGATTGTCCACAATGATGCTGATATTGCAATGGCATCCAGTCAAGCGGCAGCTGGGAGTTTTGCTAATGCAGGACAAAACTGTATTTCTGTTCAACGTCTACTGATTCAACGCGATATTTTTGAAGAATTTACAGACCTCTTTGTTAATAAAGTCAAGGCATTACAAGTCGGTGATCCGCGTGATGCAGATACAGACATCGGTCCGATGATTACAATGAATGATGCCGAACGTGCAGAAGCATGGGTTGCAGAAGCTAAAAAAGCAGGCGCAGAAGTCCTTTACGGTGGGACTCGTGAAGGAACAATGTTCCAACCCACCATCATGACGGAAACAGCCCCTGACATGAAAGTCAACTGTGAGGAAATCTTCGCACCCGTTGTGACACTAAGCCCTTATGATACATGGGATGATGCCGTAGCAACCATTAATGATGGTCCATATGGTTTGCAGGCAGGTGTATTTACAAACGATATGAAGCGTATTATGGATGCTTGGGACAGAATCGATGTTGGCGGTTTACAGGTGAACAGCGTCTCGACCTTCCGTGTTGACCATATGCCCTATGGTGGTATCAAAGCATCTGGTTTTGGTCGCGAAGGTGTAAAATATGCCATCGAAGATATGACCGAGCTTCGACTGATGGTACTCAACTTAAGTTAAACTCGTATTTAGGGTTAGTATGCTAGTTTATGATAGTCAGTGGCTAGCATACGATCTTTTAATCGTTATGTATAAAATACACAAAGCTCCCATCATCGATTTATTATGACTTGCTAAAAAATATAAAGTGGTATTATACTGAACATTAATTAATTAAATTGTTTAATCAATTAGAGTTTAAATATTATTTTATGATTATTTTGCAACCTGCTGCCACTGGCATCAACAGTAGTGAAATTAAATTACATAATATTAGTGCCATTTTGCTCAACCTACTCCACAACAAAAATGTATCACGTGTATCCCTAGCCCAAATGATAGGGGTATCAACTGCAACCATCAGCAATCTAGTTGCAGAGCTTGTCCACCAAGGACTCATTGTTGAAGAAGGTTTGGTTCAGAATGATGGGCAAGCAGGCGTTGGGCGACCTCAAAAAGCACTCCAACTTGTAGCGGATTCTCGCTATGCGATTGGTATTCATATTGATGTTGGGCGTGTATATATCACACTCACAAATATATATGGAAAAATCCTCACAAAACATACCTTCGACCATCAAATCCAAACACCTTGGTATGAGGTGATGGATAAGTCAGTCAAAGAGATTGAGCTTATTATTGAACACCTAAACATCAATCAAGACGATATAGTCGGGGTTGGGGTTGCGGCAAGTGGTTTGGTCAATCCAGAAACAGGGATTAATATTATCGCTCCTAATTTAAATTGGCATAATGTACCCATTCGTGATTACTTACAAGACAAGCTCAATATGCCAATACAGGTAGAGAATAATGTACGCGCGATGGCATTGGGTGAAGCCTTATTTGGTAATCAACCGCATGTCAATGTGATGGCATTTATTTATGCAAGAATTGGGGTTGGTGCTGGCTTGATTATGGATAGGAAAATCTATCGTGGAGCTGGGGCTGGTGCTGGTGAGATCGGTCATACTGTCGTATCTGTCGAGTCTTGTAATGGTATAGAAACCCATACACTCGAATCATTATTTTCAGAGTCCGCTATTTTAAATAGTGCAAAGCAACAATTAAGCAAATCCGATAATCTCACAATCCAGAAAATTCTTGATATTGCACAAAATGGTAATCAAGCGATTTGCCAGCTTTTAGAAGACCGTGCAAGATATTTTGGAATCGCACTTGCGAATTTAGTTAATATATTTAACCCAGAATTGATTGTCCTCGGTGGTATTTTTACATATGAGCAAAACTTAATCTTACCCACAGTTCGTAGCACGCTTAAGCAATATAGCTTCGCTAATCTAAGTGATAATATCCGCTTAGAAGTGACTAGCTTCGGACAAGATGCAGGTATGATTGGTGCAGCAGCACTCGCACTCGATACATTTTTCTACCGCTCACCCACACCGATACAATCATAGGAAATCAAGAGGATGGATGCCTTTATACACAAGAGATTTAGACTCAATGTATCCATCCACAGACAGCGACTATCACAATACAATCACTCGCTGTCAAATTTTTTAGGTTTGTCCGTTTTCCGCCTGTAACGGCGATAAGTTGCGGAATGGTCAGATGTCTGACCCAAAAGTTATATTGTCTATTTATTTTTTAATGGAGAAAGAAATGACTAAACGTTTTTCTACCCTGTTTGTACTTGTCGTGCTTGTGTTTGCTCTCAGTATTACCGCAATGGCACAAGAATCGGTTGAAGTTCGCTTCCAATGCTACCAAGATGGTTCAGAGTGTGATGTATACGCGGACTTGCTCGAAGGTTTTATGGAAGCAAATCCTGACATCAGTGTCATCGTCGAAGAAGTTCCATACCAATTCATCCTTGATTCACTACCTGTGAATGTCGAAGTTGAAGAAGGTCCAGACATTGCCCGTGTGACTGCATTCCCGAATCTTGCAGGCTTCTACCTTGACCTGCGCCCATACATGGAAGACCCAGCACTCTTAGAAGATAACTTCAATGGTGCAGTTCTGGATGCGTTCCGCGCAGAAGGTGATGAAGATGGTCTTTATGGTTTCCCCGATGCACTCAGCGTTACAGCACCATTCATCAACGTGACCTTGTTTGACCAAGCTGGCGTAGAAATCCCCGGTGAAGGCGCAACATGGGATGAGTGGATTACAGCCTTGGACGCAGTTGCCGCAGAAACTGGCGTGGATTACTCCTTCGCAATTGATAATCGTGGACACCGTTTTGCTGGTCCTGCAATGAGCATGGGCGCAACTTTGTTTGACGACGAAGGTAACTTTGACCTCGGCGACGACGAAGGCTTTGCGATGTTTGCAGAAATGCTCAAAGGCTGGCTCGATAGTGGTCAATCACCAATCGAAACATGGGCAACAGGCGATTCTTATACTGCTGCAAACGATTATTTTAGCAATGTTCAAACTGTGATGTATTTCAGTGGTAGCTGGCAAGTCGGTGGCTTTGCTGAAAATATCGGTGATGCTTTTGAATGGGCAGTTGCACCTAACCCAACAGGACCAGGTGGTAGTACAGGTGTTGCTGGTGGTGCTGGTGTTGTAGCATTCGATTCTGGTGATGATGCTCAAAATGCGGCAATCGCTGCTGTCATGGAATACTTAATTCAACCCGAAGTTTATGCTGAATTTAGCGCACGTACACTCAACATCCCTGCACATAAAGCTGTAGCAGAAATGGGTGTAGAATTTGAAACCGATAACGAACTCGTACAGAGCGCACTCGGTCAATTTGCCAACGAAGCAGTCAAACTCCAAGACCAAGCATTGGCATTGAACAACCATCCATTTGCATTTGCATACTACGGTGCATCCAATACACGCCTCTCACAATATTTTGCTGGTGAACTCACTGTCGAAGAAATGTTGACAAGCCTCCAAGCTGATATTGATGACGCAGTAGCAAACGCAGAAAGCTAAACTGAGTAATTGGTTTTAAAATAGGGTGAGGCATTCGTGTCTCCCCTATTCAAACCCATCACTAGACGATTGGATAGGGGATGCGACAAACTATAAGCAGTTTTTTTGAAAAAATATTTCAGTTTTTAATAGATGGTGTCGATGCTGGATTTTCCCGTTTACAGCAATATATAGGCATTAAAGGGATGGCATATGCTTTTGTCATACCCAACTTACTTATTTTTGGATTCTTCATTTTATTCCCAATGCTGACCAATTTTGTATATGCCTTCACAGGTGGTGATGAATTATTTTTAGAAAATCGCCCTGCTGTTGGTACACGTAACTTAGAGCGTTTATTTGATTGCGAAGATTTTACCCGTCCCATTACCTGTGATGAAGATATTTTTATCCGTGCAGTAACCAATACAGCAACCTTTGTCGTCACACAAGTGGGCTTGATGATCCTTGTCTCACTTTTAACTGCCCTATTGCTCAATCGAAAAATCATCGGACGAGGCTTTTTTAGGTCGGTCTTTTTCTACCCTGTCTTGCTATCCCCCATTGTGGTGGGATTGATGTGGCGATGGATATTACAAGAAAACGGCTTACTGAATTCCATCCTAGTTGCACTCGGTAATGAAAAAATTATTTTCCTAGCCAATCCCGATTGGGCACGTCTATGGGTCGTGGTTGTAAGCGTATGGTCACTGATGGGATTTTATACGCTCATATTATTAGCTGGATTGCAGGCAATACCCGAAGAACTCTATGAAGCAGGTTCGATTGATGGTGCAAATGTTTGGCAAAAATTTAGAGGGATCACCCTACCGATGTTGATGCCAACCATGCTTGTCGTGATTGTACTATCGACAATTCGTGCTGTGCAGGTCTTTGATGTGGTTTTTGCATTTACAGGGGGTGGTCCAGGAACAGCGACAACCTACATTGTGCAATATATTTACAATAATGGTTTCGCGAGTGACACCAAGGAATTCGGTCTAGCCGCCGCCGCATCGCTTGTGATGGCAAGTGTCCTCATCGTTTTCACACTTATTCAACTTCGTACACGCGGACAGGATAATCTCGCCTAGCCAAAAGGATAAAAGATGACAACAAAATCAAACGATTCTGGCGGAGTATCAGGTTTTATCACCCGCACAAGTGGCATTAACAAAGTAAACTGGTCAGACATCGCAACCTATCTTTATATGACAATCGGCACAATGATTATGTTCGGTCCTGTCTTATGGATTATTATGTCCTCATTTAAGACCGAAGCAGAGCTATCTAAATTCCCACCTCGTGTTCTGCCCTATCGTCAGGAATCCGTCGAAATTGATGGCAAGGAACGGCTTTTGTTTGATGTCTTGATGGATGATGGAACAACCGAAACCCTTGCCCGTTTGCGGACAATCGGTAAACAAGCACAGATGGTTGACCCGAATAACCCTGATGAGCCGTTTAATGTTGATAACACAACCCTCACAGCTATCGAAAATATCGAATTTAGCTTAGACAATTATAGCGAGGGTATAGAGAGCTTTAACTTCGCTCGTTATTTCCTCAATAGTGTTGTTGTTACCTTAGTCGCGACGCTATTAACCCTACTCGTCAATAGTATGGCGGCGTTTTCACTCAGTAAGTACAAATATCGTGGGCGCAATGTCATCTTCCTTGTGATTATCAGTACGCTTATGGTGCCAATTTCTGTGATACTCGTCCCAGCATTCTTACTCATCACACAAATTGGTTGGAACAATAATTTGCTGGGTGTTATTGTCCCAGGGGCAGCCACCCCAACAGGGGTATTTTTATTGCGCCAATATATGTTAACCATTCCCGACGAATTATTAGATTCAGCACGGATTGATGGCGCGAGTGAATGGCGGATTTATGCCCAAGTCATTATTCCTCTATCGACCCCTGCATTAGCAGTATTGGCAATTTTCTCAGTCATGTGGCGTTGGAATGACTTTTTATGGCCAAAAATTGTTCTTACTCAAAGTGAATATTTCACCTTACAAGTGGGTTTAGAGTCATTTCAAGGCTTTCTAGACATCCAATGGGACTTAATCCTCGCGATGACGGTTGTCACGATTCTACCGATTACACTGGTGTTCGCCTTCTTACAGAAGTACATCACCACAGGTATTGCAACGACGGGTATGAAGTAAATATAAACTCGTCATCCTGTTTCATTTGAGATAGTATATTCATAGATTAATTTGAATATACTATCGCCCTTATATTTCTCTACAGGCACTAGAAAATAGCTTACTGAATAAGGGTGGGAAGCAAGGATATAACGATGAGTATTCAACCACCCAAAATTGTTGTAATTGGTGCAGGAAGTGCTATTTTTGGTTTAGGGGCATTATCTACACTTATGCAACACTCAGCGATGCACGGCGCAGAACTTGCATTATGTGATATTAATGCTGAGGGGCTTGAGATTATCCATAAACTAGCTGACAAGATGAACCAAGCATGGGATGCAGGCATGACCATCACCAGTTCAACCGAACGACGTGACCTGCTATCAGATGCTGATTTTGTGATTGTATCGATCCAAGTTGGGCAACGTGAAGATGTATGGGAAAAGGACTGGCGCATTCCCCTCAAACATGGTGTCCGTCAACCTTATGCAGAAAATGGTGGACCGGGATCATTCTCACATACGGCACGAAATCTACCCCTCATCATGTCGATTGCTCGTGATATGGAAGAGCTTTGCCCAGATGCGTATTACCTCAACCTTGTGAATCCCCTCATGCGCTTGACGACAGCCGTCCATAAATATACCAACATCAAAATTGTTGGCTTATGTCATCAGCTATTATGGGGTATCACAATGGCTGGGGCTATCTTAGCTGACCGCTGGGGAATAGATGTTCCCGAAGGATTCCACGTCCATACTGATGCTGAAAATATGGCGGCATTCATCCCTGTCGCCCGTGAAGCAGTCAAACATCTTGAGGTAAAATCAGCAGGGATTAATCACTTTTCTTGGATATACGAAATTCATGATAAAGAAACAGGTGAAGACCTGTATCCTGAACTACGTGATCGATGGTTCAATCACTACCGAAAAGACTTTGAACCTCTCAGTCGGGAGATTTTCCAGATTTATGGATTAATGCCAACTGCTGGTGATAGCCACCTGTGCGAATATCTACCGCTTGTTAGTAACCCTGTGACAAAGCCGTGGGAGAAATACGACCTCAAGCTCCAAAGCTGGGATGGCAACCGTACTCGCCGTGCATATCGCAACAAATTAGCAGAAGATATTGTCAATGGGACTGTGGATGTCGATGAATTGCGCGACCTTGAACGTCATGAGATGTTAGATGAAGGCATCCCAGAAATGATTGAATCGCTACACTACAATAAAGTCCATTATCATCCACAACTCAATATTCCAAATCAAGGATTTATCCCGAACTTACCCGATGATGCGATTGTCGAAGTCCCTGGGTTTATAAGCAGATTCGGTTTCCAAGGCTCGAATATGCCAGCTTTACCAGAAGGTATCGCGGAGATGTGTCGTCGTGAATTAGCATTGAGTTCGATGTATATTGATGCTGCAATGACGGGAAATCGCGAATTAGCACTCCAAGCCATGTTACTCGACCCAATGGTCACAGATATTGATACAGGACGCGCTATCCTCGATGATTTGTTAACTGAATTTTCGGATTATTTACCACAGTTTAATTCATAATCAGGAGTCCGCTTACATGACATATGAAATTGATCACATCTTTATATTAGCTGACCCTCATGCTCCATCTGCTGATAAACTCGTACAAGCAGGCATTACAGAGGGTGCATCCAATATCCATCAAGGGCAAGGCACAACCAATCGACGCTTCTTTTTCAATAATAATATGATTGAATTTTTGTGGGTTCATGATGAAGCAGAGGCAATCAGCGACCCAACCCTGCCTACTCAACTTTTACCACGCTGGCAAGAACGATCAAAGAGTGCATCACCATTTGGGATTTGCTTCCGTCCTACAGCAGATGAGGTCAATCCCCCCTTCCCATCATGGGACTATACCCCCCAATATCTGCCTGAGGGATATACCATCCAAATTGCCAATACGGTAAATCAACTTGAAGAACCTTTCTTGTTTTTTGCGAATTGGATTAAAGCTCCGACTCAGAAAGTAAGACACGAGGCAGGGCTAGAAAATATCACAGCAGTAGACATTACCCATCCCTATGCGGATTTAAGCTCACCATCCATAGATGCCATTCAGCACCTTGTCACATTTATAACAGGTGACTCACATCGACTAACCATCACATTCGATAATCATCGACAAGGCAAAATCCTCGATTTACAACCTAACCTACCCATTATTATTCAGTATTAATGAGCGATTTAGGCTAAGTTATGTCTGTGAATCGGTCGGATAAAATTCTGGGTTTAATATACGGATTATCTGTTGGCGACCAAATTGGTGGTCCAATTCGCATGGCTCTTGAGCTATCTAAAGCAATTCTTGATAAACGTCAATTCGATGAGAAAAGCATCCTCAGACATTACTATACATGGTGGCGCGAAGCAGGCTTTGATGCGGGAACTGTGACCCATAATGTATTTATGGAAATGAAACGTGGCAATCCGAATAAAGAAGCGGTCATGACGATACATCAAAAAATGAGTAACATGACAGGTGGCTGTAACCCAATGCACCGTGCAGTACCACTTGCTCTACTCCATGATGTAATCCTAAGTCAACTCGCAGAATATGCCATGATCGAAGCCCAATTAACACATTTTGATCCAATTGCTGGTGAATGTTCAGGTTTTGTTATCCTCGTATGCCGTCATTTATTAGAGGGGCAAACTATAGAAAAAGCATTATCATACGCCTACTCTATGATAAGCGCTGATTCACCACTAAAAGAAGAATTATATGATGTTATTCACTTTGATAAAAACCAACCGAAGCTCGATAAACCCCTATCGAACATCGGTTATTCTCCTGATGTTTTACGGGCAAGCCTCTATTTTCTTCAAGCCAATAATACATTTGAATCCAGCATAACATCAGCATTTGCATTTGCTGGTGCTAACAATTACTGCCCTATTGTGGTCGGGGCTATTGCAGGCACATATTACGGTTACAGTCAAATACCTCAAAACTTGCTGAATCAACATCCCATATTGGCAAATGACTTAAACACGATAACGCAAGATTTCATAACATCATGAGACTAAGATCGGTAGGTGTTATAATGACTCGCAATTAATCAGTCCACTTAGGCAATTTCATGAATTCACCGACCCCAGCAACTGACCGCACAGCATGGCGTATTGTATCTGTCAGTGCTTTATCCCTATTTATCATTTTTGGAATCCGCTTATCCTTCTCTGTCTTCTTTGCTGAATTTGTCTTACAAGAAGGCTGGAGCAACGAATCGTCTGCATCAATTTTCAGCTTAAATATGCTCATTTTTGCGATTACCGCACCGATTGCAGGGTACTGTCTTGACCGCTTTGGACCACGTATCGTCTTTGGTGTCGGGGTCAGCTTTCTTTCATTTGGGTTGTTTATGAGCAGTCGTGCCAGTTCACTTGATGATTTGATGATTGCATACGGTGTTATTGGGGGCATCGGCTTAGGTATTACAGGCTTAGGACCTGTGGCATCCATTATTGCAGGCTGGGTATCCACAAGCCGTCGTGGGCGCGCCATCGGCATTGCCTTTGCTGGAACAGGATTTGGGTCACTTATATTTGTCCCTCTCGCAAATTTTCTCATCGAACAACTTGCATGGCGAAATGCATATCTTGTTTTAGCTTTAGTATGTCTATTTATTTTGACTCCACTCATGGTTATTGGTCTAAAGCCTCCTCCGAATATTCAAGTCCGTAAAAACAACCCAACAAACTCACAAATCCAATGGTCTGAGCTTTTCAAGAATCCGATGTTCTGGGCATTGATGCTTGTATCCCTAACAGCACTTGGTCCATTACGTTCACTGACCGTCCATCAAATCGCATATATCGAGTCCGTTGGGATTGACCGTCAAGTGGCTTCTAATATTGTGGGCTTAGCTGGCTTTCTAACAGCGGGATCATTTATTGGGATGGGTTGGCTATCTGATAAATTTGGACGTGTGGTTGCATTTACATTAGGTGCCGTTAGCTTAATTAGTGCCGTTGTGATGTTAGTTTTGCTGAGAGATACACAACTTGTGATATTGTTAATACTATATGCTGGATTTTATGCTTTAGGTGAGGGAACACGCAGTAGCCAAACAACCGCTCTTGCCAGTGATGTCTTTCATAAGCAAGGTTTAGGACTTATCAATGGCATGGTTGGGGGAATGTTCGGGCTAGGTGCAGCATTTGGTCCATGGGCAGTAGGACGTATCAAAGACGAGACTGGGCAATATGATGGAGGGTTGATGATTGTTGTCATCATGATTGTGATTTCCATTATTGCATTCCTCTATATTGCATATGCCAGTCAGAAAACAAAGTTAATTGACGGAGAAGGTGATGAAAGCCGACGACCCGTACTGATAAAATGAAAATTCGTGTCACACAGATCTATCAACAAAAAAACTTCCGCTCAGTGATTCAATCGCATTAGTGAGTGGACGTGCCAGTTTTGAACTTGTCCAAAAAGCAATCTCCGCACATATTCCAATCTTATGTGCAGTGTCTGCACCATCAAACCTCGCGATTGACCTTGCAAGACGTTTTAATATCACATTGATTGGCTTTTTACGTGGCGACAACTTCAATATTTATACAGCACCGCATCGCATCAAAACGCAAGATTCAACAAGACATTTAGCGTAATTTAACGTAAAATAACACGTAGGACTATTATAGGGAGCATACAATGGAAAAAGTAAACCTCACATTTGATGAACTCATGGGAGCTTGGGCAGATATCGACCCATCACCCACAGAATCTGGAACAGTCGAAATGATTGTTCGTCGTCCTGAAACTGAAAGTCGCGAGCATATCCAAGAAGGTGAGCTTTCTACAGTAGATGGATTAGTCGGTGACAATTGGCTAGCGCGTGGGAGTAGTAGCACACCTGACGGTAGCGCACATCCAGAAGCACAAATCACATTAATGAGCACCCGCATTATCGACATCATCGCCCAAGATAAAGACAACTGGGACTTAGCTGGTGACCAATTCTTTGTAGATTTTGATCTTTCTATGGATAACTTACCTACTGGTTCAAAAATCCAAGTCGGCTCAGCAATTCTCGAAATCTCAGAAAAACCGCATACAGGTTGTGCAAAATTTGCTAAACGTTATGGCGCATCTGCTCGCAAATTTGTCATGACCGACGAAGGTAAACAAGCTCGTCTACGTGGTGTCAACGCGCGCGTCATTCAAGCAGGCACAGTCAAAGTTAACGACATCATCAAAAAATTATAGATAAACTGAACACATCGGTGACTATCGGTGTGTTCCCACTTCTAACATCCCCAAGCTACCAAAACCTTTTAACCTACCCCTGAAATTGTTACACTATGTAGCAATACAATCAAATCATAAATAGAGGATTTTATGTTAACTGGAAAACTCATCCACCCACAAATCCTGAGCGTTCTTGGGAAAGCTGGACATGGTGCAACCATCTTAATTCCTGATGGCAATTATCCGTTTGTCACACATGCCAACCCCTTAGCAGAACGGGTCTACCTCAATCTCGCCCCCGGAATGGTGACTGTTACCGATGTACTCGAAGCTGTCCTCAGCGTCACACCTGTCGAAGCAGCCCATGTCATGGAACGTCATGATGGTGCAGAGCCAAGCATTTATAGTGATTTCCGAGCTATGTTAGGGAATGATCTTGCACTCACCCCATTAGAGCGATTCGCATTTTATGATGAAGCTAAAAAAGATAATTGCTGTCTCGTCATCGCAACAGGTGAGCAACGCATCTATGCCAATATTTTATTAACAATCGGGGTTGTACCGCCACCAGCAGATCAAGCTGTATAATAATCATGTCAACTTTATAACCAGCTAGACCTTGTCTACATCTAATGAAAGAGGAATCACAATGCCACAAATCAAAGCGGTCATATTTGACATGGACGGTGTACTTGTCGATAGTGAAGTCTATTGGGACAAGTCACGGGTAGAATTTGCACAAGACAGAAACAAAGTTTGGACGGATGATTTCCAACGGCTGGCAATGGGGCAAAGCACTGTCGGCTGGGCAAAAGTGATGAAAGAAAAACTCGAATTAGATGAATCCATTGATGAGATTATCACCGAGATGAAACAACGCGTCATCGCCCATTATGAAGAACGGATGCCAACTCGCCCTGGAGCAATCGAATCCGTCAAGCATATGAAAGAACACTTCCGTGTTGGCTTAGCTTCTGGCTCACCGACAGAAATTATCAAAGCTGTACTCCGCATCACAGGGCTAGATCAGATTTTTGAAGTCATGATTTATGGTGATGAAGTGCCTAAGGGTAAACCTGCGCCAGATATTTATATCGAAGCCATGAAACAACTTGGGGTCACACCTGATGTCACCATCGGCATAGAGGATTCCGCGAATGGCATTCGCTCACTCAAAAATGCAGGTATGTTCGCAGTCGCCGCCCCTAGCCCCGATTATCCACTTTCGGATGATATTCTAGCTATGGTCGATGCGCATATCACCACACTCGAAGATTTTAATATCGATTTGATACGCAAAGTTGAAAGTTCAATAGATTAGCCCAATCACCTATATTTAGTAAAAATTATCGAATCATTACACACATTTGAGACTTTCGAGTTATACTTTAATTATATTTAATAGTATTTGCTTTCGATTGCCTTCAACTTTGCA
>CAYGTY010000023.1:41744-52830 GCA_964352825.1 uncultured Anaerolineaceae bacterium | reverse complement strand
TTACGGCGTAAGAAGCGACTCACGGTCATCCATTGAGTTGTATAATAATCATCCCATTCATCATCGTTGGAAATCAGCATTTCCAGCAATTCCACACCAGCTTCATCCATACGGTCAAGAATACCCGCTAAATCGGGGATATAGTCCTTATCAATGCCGAGAGCCTCACATACGTCGGGAGTGGGTTCTTTCTTCCAGAAGACATCGCCAATCAGCAAGTATCCCTCATCAGGATCCTTGAGGGCTTCGGTCATCATCTTTAATGTGCCGACCAATCCACCACCAATCCATGATGCACCGATACAACTCACAATGTCATATTGATGGAAGGGTTGCACATAATCTTTGGCATCGCTGACATCAAAATTTAACTGCGCCCAAACTTTGAGTTCATCGGAGCGTTCTTTAGCATCTTGAATAAATGTCTCGCTAATATCAACACCTGTCGCCTTGATGTTATGATGCAACGCCCACTGACACAACATTTCACCTTTACCACATGCCAAGTCCAATACCCGTGTAAATTCATCAACATCACAAATCTGCGCCAAACGCATAATTTTGGCTAAAGACACAGGATTTTGTATACGATGTTCTTGTTCCGCAATTTCATGAAACCATAAATCAGACATGACATCCCCCAAATATGAATGAATCTAACAGTGAGTATAATGCTATCGTGCAAATCACGCCAAATACTCAGGTTTCCCCTAACGAAAACTCATCTTTTATCAGTATAATTTGTGATATTCTGAACAATCAAAACGGAGCAAACGAATCCCATATGGCACATCTGACAGGTAAAGAACGCTCACAATATGTACAAGGCATGTTTGACCGCATCGCAGAACGATATAATGTGATGAACCGCATTATGACGGGTGGTCAGGATATGAAGTGGCGACGCTTCGTGATTGATAAAGCACAACTTCCTGAAAAAGGGCGTTTATTAGACCTTGCAACAGGGACAGGCGACATCGCGTTTGAGGCGCTCAAAAAGACTCCATCAGCCGAAGTCATTGGTGCGGATTTTGCTTTACAGATGATGTACGTCGGACAACGACAAGAGCAATATGGTCAAAAAGTTGGATGGGCTGGCGCAGATGCACTACAACTCCCCTTCCCAACGGAATCATTTGATGCGGTTGTCTCAGGTTATCTTGTGCGTAATGTGATTGATATACCACAAGCCCTAAACGAACAATATCGTGTCCTCAAAGATGATGGGCGCATCGTCATTTTAGATACGTCACCACCCCCTAATAATATCCTCAAGCCATTCATCTTGATGCACCTCAAATACGGGATTCCTTTATTAGGTCGCCTCATCGCAGGCAAAAGCGCAAGTGATGCCTATACTTACTTACCAGAATCGACACAAGCCTTCAAAACACCTGAGGAACTTGCGGAACTTATCAAGCAGGCGGGCTTCCGTGAAGTGAACTTCAAAACATTCATGTTTGGCACAATGGCGGTTCATTGGGGTATTAAGTAACAAATTGAATGTAATGAGGGACGAGTGTCGAGTAAAAGCACACTCTCTGAATCTGATAAATACCTATAGAAATCAAAAACGAGTCACATAAAATGACTCGTTACTCAACTCTGCAACTGAAACATGCGACTTTCTCCTTAGGGTAGCATCGCGTGATTCAACGACAATTAGCATATCCTGCAAGCATCACAGGATTAAACTAGGGGCGTACATTGTCCTTGTGACGGTAGATAATACGACCGCGATTCATGTCATAAGGACTCATTTCGACCTTAACACGATCACCCAACAAAATACGAATATAGAATTTACGCATCTTACCAGACAGGTATGCTAATACTTGATGTCCGTTTTCGAGTTCTACCATAAATTGTGTATTTGGTAACGCCTCAACAACAGTACCCTCTACTTCGATTTTTTCTTCTTTCTTAGCCATAGTCCTCCTAAGGCAAATAATTATTTTTATACATTACAATTATAACGTAATAAGCCGCTGTACGCGAGCATACAACGGTCTTATATCTTACTTATGGTCATTCAACGTAAAAAGCATCTAGCCCTTACGTTGGCGACGACGGGCGCGACGAATCGCTTTTTTCTTCTCAATACGACGTAGCTCGCTCTTGGAAATGTGCCAACGCTTGCGACGCACTGTACTCAGAATTCCCGCATTTGTTACGCGTTTACGAAAACGACGCAACAATTGTTCTTGACTTTCGCCAGGCTTAAGTTTCACAGCAGCCATGTGCGAATCACCACCTTTTGTGTGATAAATGTGTATGAAAATGATTGAAAAACTTCAATCAATATATTAATATACAGGACAAGCGATTCATTTTCCAGACTTCACTTGCCCTATCTTAGATATATCTTACTCTACACTCGCTTCGAGCTCAGCTTCTTCAGCCTCAATTTCGGCAGCTTCGGCTTCGGCAGCGGCTTGTGCAATTTCTTCCGCTTGACGTTCTTCCCATTGTTCCAATTCAGCTTGAGTCACTTCTGTTAAGCTCAGACCCAAACGTTGTTTATCTGTTTCAATACTGATAATGCGCATCAACAATTTCTGACCATCATAAAGATGACGGATGGGGTCTTCTTCTGGGTTGGCACTCATTTGGCTGACATGCAAGAGTGCTTCAATACCGGGGTCAAGGCTAATGAACGCGCCGAATGGTTCAACACGACTGATTGTGCCTTCAACCAATTGACCAATATGATACATCTCGCTGACCAATGCCCAAGGGTTAGGTTGCAAGCGTTTTAGACTCAGACCAATACGTTTACCTTCATCATCAAGATGCAAGATATAAACTTCAACTTTATCCCCAATATTGACAACTTCATTTGGATGGCGAACACGATGCCAAGCCAGTTCAGAAATATGAATCAAACCATCAGCACCACCGAGGTCAACAAATGCACCAAAGTCGCATAAACCACTGACAACACCTTTGCGGGAGTTACCTTCTGCCAGTTCTGCCAAGAGTGCTTCTTTACGGACAGAGCGATTTTCTTGTTCTGCATCACGTTGACTAAAGACAAGGCGACGGCGCTTACGGTTCACTTCAATCACTTTAACAGCAATTTCTTCGCCAACTAAATTCTGGAGATAAGTCAAGCGATTGTCTTCATTCAAACCGCGTGGCAAATCAACAACATGGCTAGCTGGAATGAATCCGCGTAGGTGACCAAAAGGCATAATCAAACCGCCCTTATTCGCATCTGTAATTTCACCACGCCAAACATCTTCGGTATTCATAATAACTTCAGCACGTTTCCAATCTTCATTTTGGCGTGCTTGTGATGCAGATAAGATGAGATTGCCATCTTTATCATTTAAGCGAACAACCGCCACATCAATCGGCTTATCAATTTCAAAATCAGCTAAATCCTTGCCCATCCGCTCAATATCATTGCGTGTGACAATACCATCTTGCTTCCAGCCAACGTCAACAATTAAGCCGTGGCTGTCGATAGAAAGGACAGTACCGCTAATAATATCTCCGCGCTCAATTTGGCTACTAGCAAGGGATTCTTCCAAAAGTGCCGCAAAATCAAATTCATCAGCAGACACGTCAATTACAGTATCTGTTTGCATAATTAATTAATCTCCCCGAACGTAATAGATTTGACATCGGCACACGACAAAACAAAACTCGGCAACTTCAACCACCTATCAGGTCGAAAACCGAGTTCGGATAGCATTCGTCCATTTAATAAAAAGAACTATTTGCCTTTACCGAAAATCGTTGGGATTATACAGAGTGGGTTAATATTTGTCAACAAATCAGGGAAATAAAATCAAAAATGCCCACAAATAATGCAGGCATTGGTTATTAAAAAGATTAAGGTCAGCTTTATTCAGTCGAATCAGCATCCTCAACAGGAACTTCTGGGCTATCATCGGAAGTCGGCTCTTCGGCATTATCTTCAACAGGAGTTTCATCTGCCACAGCGTCAGTTGTTTCAGAGTCTGTTTCAGATACTGCGGATTCAGCTTCAGTTGCTGGTTTTTCCTCTTCTTCGTCCTCAGTTCCCCAACGTTGGGTGAAACCGACACGCCGTTTTTCAGGTTCAAGATGGCTAATGCGTAATGATAGTTCATCACCTTTTTGAACATAGGAATGTGGTTCTTTTAATGAGCCATCCCCCATTTCACTGAGGTGGAGCAAGCCTTCTAGACCATCATCCAACGCAACAAACGCGCCAAAATCTACAACGTTTGTGACATGCCCATCAACCAATTGTCCTTCATGATAACGATTTTGTGCGTCATCCCAAGGATCATTCAAGAGTCGTTTACGGCTTAAGGCAATTCGGTTTGTTTCGCGATCCAAACTCAAGATATAGACTTCAATTTCATCGCCGATAGCTAGAATGTCACGAGGATGATCAACACGATGCCAAGCTAACTCACTGACATGAATCAGACCATCAGCACCACCAATATTGACAAACGCACCAAAGTCGCGCAAACCTGTCACAACACCATCGACAACATCACCCACATCAAGTTCTGCCAGTAAGGTTGCCTTACGTTTTGCACGCCATTCTTTTTGTGCTTCGCGCTCACTAAAGATAAGGCGACGACGATCTTGGTCAACTTCAATCACCTTGACACCCAAAGGTGTGCCAATCAAATCATTCATCGTCTCTTTACGGTCAACCGACATATTCGCAGATACAAGATGAGAACCAGGGATAAAACCTTCTAAACGATTCCATCGAACCAATACCCCTCCCTTGTTGTATCCACTCACACGGACATCAACAGGGTCTTGTGATTTTAATAATTCGCGTGCAGTTTCCCAATCATAACGTTGCATACCCATATTGATGGATACAACCAAGTTATCATTCTGGTCACGCGGATTCACGACATATACAGGTACACTAGCACCTGCTTCAAGGCTATCACGCAAGCTATCATCCATTCGTTCCAAATCTTGAGATGGAACAATACCATCTTGTTTGGCACCAAGGTCAACGATAATTTCGCGCTCATCAATCTGCAAAATTATTGCTTCGCGTATCTCTCCACGTCGAGGGGGTGTATAGGTCTCAAATGAAGACGCTAACATCTCCTCAAAATTTTCTTCTAACATGGGATTATTTTCTTGATCTTCACTCATAAGATTTAGCGAGCCTCCTGCATAGGCAGGTAGAGTTTACGCCTCAGCTCCTTTCAGATGAAAGCGCAAAAGTCAACAAACCAAATTATAGCTGTATCAACAACCACAACTCTTTTACACTATGCTACAATGATTAAATAATTATTGCCCAATTTACTATCTTTTACTTTCTATAAGTGTATTAGAAAGCAGAAAGTAAGGCAATTTTATACAGTTATAGAATCATTATAACCTAAACTCATTAGTTTGGCATTATAGCCAGCACCCAATGTATGAATATTAGCTAAATACAATGGTCTAAATCTCAGGTTGCCCCTCACCAAATCCCATACCGCGTAAGCCTCTATCAACTTCCCAAGGATATACAATATAGGCATCAGTCACATCTCCATAAAAATCGGGCTTAATGTTGGAGAATAAAGAGCGATATGGGTTAAAATGCAAAACACAATTAAATGGTGTACCACCAGCAGAACTCACGCGTTCACGAACAGCGATACTCGTCCGCCCACTGCCCCACACATCATCAATAATTAATATCTTGCGTCCCCGTATCAATCCAGAATCGGGAAATTGTAAGAAGGTCGGCCATGCCATCATGCCAGAAGCCTCTGTTGATGGGAAATCAACCGCCGCCGTTAACATATGCTGTATGTCTAATGCTTCAGCAAGTAAACCGCCGGGGATGACACCACCACGTGTAATCATCACCATTGCAACAAACGACCCCATGGTATTAATCTGTGGAACTAAGCCATCAATCAATTCATCCACTTCGCTCCATGTAATTAAATCATGGCGACGAGGCTCTTGACCACCTGGACGCATCATATACGCCCCCCTTTTTGCTTTTAGCTATATAACAATAGATTTTGATTATAATGTATTTGTGTGACTTGCCCAAATCAAATTTCGTTACAAATCAACACAATTGGATTTCCGTTATAACGTGTCATGACCAATACACGCGATTCTGCACCTTTTTTCAATTTCAATTTTTGAATTACTTCTTCAGGTGACATAGGAAAGCCGCGTTTTTTCACAGTCACACGCCCCACATGATGCTCAACCAGATAGCGACGTAATTTTTTCAGATTAAAAGGCATCCAATCTAATATCTGCCAATATCGTCCCCAGACCGTATCGACTCGTTCATCCATTGTCAAATAAGCGATGGTCTCATCCAATAGGGTCGCATCGAGTAAACTCGCTAAATGTTGCACTGCTCCACTCCGCAAAATCGAGGCATCCGGTTCAAATAACCAAGTGCGAGGTTCAGCAAGCTCTACTGAGATATGATCGTCAGCAACTAAATAATGAGAGTCGTCCCCTATCAATAGTGTCGCTAATGGGTTTTGGGATTTACGATTCAACCAAAGTACCGCTTCTTTAAGGTCACCGCTGACAGAGATAAATTCAACTTGTCCTCCATAAGACTCGAGTTGTTTTAAATCTACAGCGGGTGATAGCTTTACAGCAATCTCATTGGCTTTGAACGTATCCACTAATGATAAAGGCGGAATATATTGTTCCACATTAAAAATACGATTGCCCTCGGCTGTTCGTCGTGCAGGGTCAAAGAAAATAAAATCATGAGCTTGAGGAATAGGTTGCATCACATCGGCAACATCAAATTGAACAGATAGTCCCATAACATCAGCATTGTGTTGGGCTATCATAATCCGCACAGGGTCAATATCTAAGCCCTGAGCAACAAAACCAGCTTGAGCATATGCCAGTGTATCCGACCCAATGCTACAACAGACATCTAAGACGCTTTCACCTTTAACCTGTTGCGCGCGATATTGACGAATCGAATAATCGCTGGCTTGCTGTAGGCTATCATCTGTAAAAAGCAGTTGGTCTGCATAATGAGGGTATTTATCAACTGCTTTTTGTCGCAGTCTAAGTGTACTAAGGATTGCCCCAGCTTGTTCGGCGTTTAAGGTTTTGCGGAGTGTTGTAATCAGGGGCAGTGTATTTTTGTCTGATACATCCGCCATCGCATACTCAGACAAGATATCATGCCCAGCATCGGACATCAAAAACTGAATATCAGCTTGTGATAAGGACATCACATCACCTATTCATCAGATGCTTCAGCAGTGTTGGGGTCAATCGAAATCATTGTGATACGCTCATCACGGATACTATCCAAAGTTGGATTGAGTAATACTTTCCATGTCCACGTCGAAGCTGTTTGTTTACTAAATTTACCGACTTTGTTGATGTCTAATATTACCCCATCAACCACAGCAGGTTGCATAAACCCAACTGCTTTTGGCAAACTACTAAATCCCAATAAGATCATTTCACCTTGTCGTTCAATTGTCACAGCTTCCCATGAGAGTTGTTCGTTAGGCTCTAGTTTCCAGACTGGTTTATTAGGGGATTGCCGAATCAAGAGATGAACATAGCGTCCTTTGAAGGTATCCAAATCCAACATATCGGCATCAGATGTTGCGACTTGCTGGATACGTTCCAGTGTATTATCCGTCGTATGCGCTTTTTCGCCACGTATGAGTACACCGAGTCCATCGACAGCAGGTTCAACTAAAATTCGCACATACCCATGATTTTCAAGCAATTTAACATGGTCTTCGGATGCCTGTCCTCTTGGCAAGACAACAATAAATCGCCCACCTGAGCGCATCATTGAAAGAACGCTGTTGAGTAAAGGCGTTTCGAGTGGAATATCATAGGCAACGACTGAATCAACCGAGTCATCATCAATAGTCGAAATTGACAGAGTGTCTATCGCAAGTGATTGTATATCGAGGTCTTCCCGTCTTTCTGATAGGAAGTCCCCTGCATGACCATTAATATCCAGCAAACGCAAATTGGATGCGCTGGGTGGCAGATGTTTCGCCATCGCATAGATATAATGGCGTTTGAGACTATCTTGATTCATTAAGTATTCTTTTTTGCATCCGCGATAAGTTTAGTAAACTCATCCCATTCTTCACGGAAGAAATGTAAGGTCGCTGTACCCAATTCAACATGATAGGTGATTTCCCCATCAGGTTCTTCAACTTCCCACACGATATAATTTTCGGTCTCTGCAATTGCTTTAGTTGGTAAAGTGCTATCTTGTGACATATCCTATCCCCTTCACTTAGTTTACATATCTATTATAATCGAAAACGTGCCACATAATTTCTCATGCGACACGTTAGTTTTTAAATTTAGATTGCGATTAGTCGCGGTTGTTTCCGCCACTACGACGATCACCACCACCGCGATTGCCACCGCCACGACGGTCACCACCACTGCGATTACCACCGCCACGATTCTTTTGATTCGCAGCATCACGCTTAATCGCTTCTTCTACATCCCAGCCTTCAAGCACGGCTTGACGACTCAGGCGGACACGACCATTGCCATCCACATTGATGACCATAACCATGATTTCATCGCCAATGCTGACTTCTTCTTCAACACTTTTCACGCGATAATCTGCCAATTGCGAGACATGAACCATACCTTCGTTACCGGGTAAGAATTCAACAAACGCACCATAGTTTTCGGTACGGGTGACTTTACCTGTATAGATTTGTCCGACTTTTGGCACTTCGACCATACCACGGATTCTTTCGATTGCAGGTAGAACAGTCAATCCAGATTCACCTGATACATAGACCAAGCCATCTTCTTGAATTTCAACTTTGACACTGAATTCTTCTTGGAGCGCACGCACGTTTTTACCACCAGGGCCAATCACCGCGCCGATTTTATCGACAGGAATCTTGAAACTTTCCATACGAGGTGCATTTTCACTGAGTGTATCACGAGGTGCAGAGATTGCGCCTTTAATCACATCAAGGACTTGAAGACGAGCATCACGCGCTTGTGCCAACGCTTGTCTCATGACATCGCGGGTTACACCAGCAATTTTAATGTCCATCTGTAAAGCTGTGATACCATTTTCTGTACCCGCTACTTTAAAGTCCATATCGCCGAGGTGATCTTCCAAACCTTGGATGTCTGTCAGAACAGCAACTTTATCACCTTCTTTAATCAGACCCATTGCAATACCACCAACAGGATTCTTGATCGGTACACCAGCATCCATTAATGCAAGCGTACTTGCACAAACACTCGCCATCGAGGTACTACCATTAGAACTCATACATTCACTCACAAGGCGCAATACATAAGGGAAATCTTTTTCCTCAGGAATCATTGCCACGAGTGCTTTTTCAGCTAGCGCGCCATGACCAATTTCGCGACGTTTTGGACCGCGCATTGGGTAAGTTTCGCCTGTACTGTAAGGTGGGAAGTTGTAATGATGGATATAACGTTTGTCATCATCAGGACTCAAACCATCCATAAATTGTGAATCACTGGGGGTACCAAGTGTCGCAATTGTCAAAACTTGGGTTTCACCACGCATGAACATACCTGAACCATGTACACGAGGTACAAGGCTAACATCTGCAAACAATGGGCGAATGGTTGTATAATCGCGACCATCTGGTCGAATACCTTCATTCACAATCCGCGCACGAGTGGCTTTCTTAATAACCGTCTCAAGTGCTTGTTTGACATACTTGATGCTGTATTGTTCTTCTTCATCTTCAATTGCTTCGTTTTTAGCTGTGTATTCTTCAACGATAGCTTCTTTAATCGCTTTGAGAGCATCACCGCGTGCATGACGTTCGGTATGTGTTGCGACAACTTCTTCAACTTGGGCAAGTGTTTTTTCTGTGATTTCTTCTTGCAAGCCGTCAGGAATATTCTCAACAACAGGTTCGTTCTTTTCTTTACCAATTTCTTCACGAATTTGGATTTGCAATGCAATGATGTCTTGAATCGCATCATGTGCCATAAACAAGGCTTCCAACATGGTATCTTCATCCACTTCAAGTGAATTACATTCCACCATATTGATTGCATCGCTAGTACCTGAGACACGTAAGTCTAAGGTGCTTTTTTCCATTTCGGTATAGGTTGGATTGACTTTGAGTTCGCCATCAATCAAACCGACACGCGCACCTGCAACAGGTCCATTCCACGGAATATCAGAAATCATCAAAGCGGTACTCGCTGCAATAATCCCCAACATATCCACATGATTTTCTTTATCATGGGATAGGGACATCAAGATGATTTGGACATCGTTACGCATGTTCTTTGGGAACAATGGGCGTAGGGTACGGTCAATCACACGGGAGGTTAAAATCGCGCCTTCTGATGGGCGACCTTCGCGACGGAAGAAACCACCGGGGACACGTCCGCCAGCATACATTTTTTCTTCATAGTCTACACTCAATGGGAAGAAGTCTAAACCATTGCGTGGTGACCCCATTGTTGTAGAACAAAACAGCATGGTATCACCCATGCGAACTGTGACTGCACCACCCGCTTGGTGAGCATAGCGTCCAGTTTCGATAATTATTTCTTTACCACCGACTGAGCCAGTGTATGTTCGTATATCAAGTGTCATATAATTCTCCATATATACACAAAATGCGTCTAAATGTCAGGGATTGGGACGAGACGCTAGGGTGTTCGCCTAAAGTCACATCCCAATACCTGTCACACTCGACGCATCAGCATTCATTTTATGAGTACCTGAATTGGCACTCTATTATGTAACCCGTGTACTATTAAACTGCCTAATAATACACGGAGAATCATCAAGTTAACGATAAGTAGGTATCCTACTCTTAACGACGTAAACCAAGACGTTTTAACAAGTCGCGGTATACATCAGGTTGTGTTTTTGCAATGTACTTCAACTGACTGCGACGTTGACCAACCAATTTCAACAAACCACGACGAGAATGTTCATCATGTTTGTGTTCTTTGAGATGTTCTGTCAACTGTGTGATGCGTGCAGAAAGCAATGCGATTTGGACTTCAGGTGATCCTGTGTCGCCTTCAGCGCGTCCAAAGTCTTTCATGATTTGTTCTTTTACTTCTTTTTCTAATGGCATAATAACCGTCCCTTTCTTGG
>CAYGTY010000023.1:31562-41644 GCA_964352825.1 uncultured Anaerolineaceae bacterium | reverse complement strand
ATGATTTGTTCTTTTACTTCTTTTTCTAATGGCATAATAACCGTCCCTTTCTTGGACACCAGATGAACTGAACAGTTAGCTCATCGGTCTAATACAACTTAAGAATTATAGCACTCGAACAAAGAGGTCACAATAGGGAGCTATAGATAGTCAAATAAGGACTCTGAGGCTTTTAATCAAGCATTGTGAAAGAACTATAACGCCCCAACCAAACATCGACAGGCATGGGGCATACAACTCTTCAGTTTAGAAAATTGATGACAATTTACTCGTCGGGGGCATCCATATCATCGTTGGCGACCAATTTTACGGTGTGGTGGGTACGAAATAAACTGTACTGGTCGGAGCGTCCCGGTAAGGGGTTCAGCACATTCTCCGTCTCCATAATGGAAATCCACAATGGAATATCCCAGTCACCTTCAAGGTTTCCTTCGATATTGGCTGATGTAATGGTCACACTATTTTTGTACATATCCAGCAAGACACGAATAAACTCATCGCGTTCTGCCAGCAAAATCGCAACAAAGGGGTTAGTTTCGACCAGTTCAATACCTTTGGTGTTGTAATCACTCTGTGGATTGGAGTATTCATTGACACTCGCCATATTATTGACCAGCAAATATTCAACCGCGCGCTGGAACACAACGCCCGTCTCATAATCCCGTAAGCGACGATGTAAACTCCCCAATGGACACCATGCAAAACTACGGAAACTCGTAAATTGCTCGACACTAATGACGATGCGCGTCACCATTTGAGCCGCAGTCTTATCATATTCATACAAACCATGTGGCGGGACATCAACCCATTCTTGGGCAATCTCTTCGGCACTACTGGTACTCAATTCAGAGGAACTCAGCACAGGGTGTTCATCCTCATCAGGCACTCGAATCACTGGAACGAGGTCATCTGGGTTATGACGATGTGGGACTAACTCACGTTGGAGTACATGCTCACGAACTAAACAATCAATCCAGTGTGACCGCCATTGGTCGCCATCATTCATCCCCGGACGTTCAAGATCATGTTCCATCTCCAAGCCTTTGAGCAAAAAGCCATAATTGACATATGCCCAATTGCGGACTTGGAGCGTATTGGCAACTCGTCGCGTGATGCGATCAGTAATCAACAAGGTTTTTTCTGCAATGGGATGTTGTTGATTCAATTCAATGACCCCATTGTCGGATACCTGCTTTAAGATACCCAAAGAAATCGCTTGCGAAACTAGGTCTTCGCCACGTTCTGCAGAAATCACTGCTCCAACATCTTCTAATTGGCGAATCATATCGCGAATGGTTATCTCTTCACCATCACGATAAGCATTTAAACGATAAAACTGGATAATCACACTCGACCATTGCGAGGGAATAAAGCTATCCATATCTTCGTCTTCAGCTAAAGATGCTTTGCTCAAAGATTGATGCGTCTGCAAATCGGTGAAGTCGTCAATATATTCTAGTTGTATCGCTGGGTGATTCTCTAGTTGTCGACTGGTACTACCGCGCACACCCCATACAATCACCACTTTACTACGTTGCACCAGTGAATTAATCACATCATTAAAATCGCGGTCACCACTTGCAAGGATGATCACATCCCCTGCTTCTGGGTGTCCAGCGTCTGTCATGACATCCCGTGCAATCCGAATATCGGCACTATTTTTACCCGGTAAGTTAAACACAGGGTCGATATTTGCCATCATCAAGCGAGAAGGCGCATCATCGGCAACTTCACGCCCAGAATAATCAACCAACGGGGGTAATGTTCCGCGCTGTCCCCATGGTGCATAAGCAGACATTTTTACAACATGTCCATGTGCTTGCGCTTGAGACACAAAACGCTCAATCAGATGATCGAGGTTAACCATAAAGCCTTGTTCATTCAGGCTGATGGTGATATTTTCAAAATCGATGTAAACCCAAACATTCTTTGTCTGGATACCGAGCAAGGTTTCTAAAGGTTGAAAGATGATTTCTTCTGCAAATTCCGTACCTTGCAAGACATCTTCAGACCCCCACATACGAATCCGCGCGCTACGAGTGGTCTTAATCCGACGAATCAAAGGTAATAAATCACGACTGGTTGTCGCCAAAATTAGCTCGTCAACAGGGTCAGGATCATATGAGAAGTAATGGATAATCAATATATCCGCTAAATCTTCACGGTTTGGTGCGTCAAAAACCTCGTATCCAACACTTTTAAAAATTGTTTGTGGATCAACCCGTAAACTACCACGGTGTGCGTCCCAATCTGCCACTGCAATTGCTTTGAGAGTACTTGGATTAATTAAACCCGCTGCAAGAGCCGCCGCACCGCGTAAACCGACAGCCAGCTCTTGCAAGTCAATGTTTACATTTTGCGATCTAAACCTTCGCAATAAGTCATCCACATCAACTACTAAATAAGCCGCCATTATCTATTATTCCTAAAAACTAAACCACCAAGACCTACGAATAGAATCTGGTGGTATATAGGTAAAATCCATGTTTTCACACAGATGTTTGAATTTTTTTTAAGTTCTATTTTCAAAAACATCGCATCTTTTAAGAAAATTAAGTAACATATATAAATTAGTCTAGCATCCGAATAATATCTCATCAACCGTTTAAAATAACGAACTTTATTATAATTACTTAGTAAAAATTACTCTACACTACAAGATGAATCGTTTAAATTTAGACTATATTATAATACACATTGTGTCTATTTTCACAATATAGCATATTTATATTAAGAAAACGTTATAATCTCTCATCTTAGTTTATACAATTTAAAAGTACGCTTGAATTTTTCAAACGTACTTCTATTATATGCGATATTTGTTCTATTTGCGTAGTAAATTCTTGCGAATCACATGAATTGAATAAGCTAAACGCGATATTCGACCTCAACCACAGCTTCACCAATTTCTGCTGTGAGCTTTTCAATATCACTTTTGACGCGTGTGACAATATCATCTAAGGAGACAATGTCACGGTCATCTTCGCGACGCAATTTATACTCTACCCCACCATTTTCAAGTGAGCGTTTGCTGACTGTCAGGCGAATTGGAATGCCAATCAAATCGGCATCATTGAATTTGACCCCTGGGCGTTCATCACGGTCATCATATAAGACCTCGATACCAGCGGATTGCAGTAGAGTATAGAGTTGTTCAACTTCGTCATCTGCACCACGCAAGCCAACTAAGTGGACATGATACGGTGCAACAACAATAGGCAAGCTCAAACCGTTATCATCATTATATTCTTCTGCGATACAAGCCAGCAAGCGCCCAACACCAATACCATATGACCCCATAATGACAGGTAACACTTCTTGGTCTTGATTGGCATAAGTCGCGTTCATACTGGCAGTATAACGTGTGCCGAGTTTAAAGATATTTCCCACTTCCACACCACGAACAGCTTTGAGTGTACCCTTGCCATCAGGTGCAATAAATCCATCTTCGGCTAGTGAAATATCAGAAATCACATCCGCTTTATAGTCACGGTCAATATTGGTATTGAGGTAATGATACCCTTCTTTATTCGCCCCAGCGACCAAATTCGGTGATTGAGGAATCACATCATCAACCACAATAATACAGTCTTTCACACCGATTGGTGAACCATACCCAGGTTCTGCACCAATCGCTCGGATTTCTTCATCGGTTGCAGGACGCAATGCTTTTGCCTTAATCGCATTAGTTAATTTAATAAGGTTCACATCCATATCGCCACGAACAACAGCAAATACAAACTTTTCAACCTCATCTTTACCTTCAACCAAAGTCGCAATCATAAAGACCGCTTTTGCAGTCCTGGACTTAGGGATACCCAGAAATTCAGCAAGGTCTTCGATTGTTTTTGTATCAGGCGTTTCAACTTCTTCTAGTGCTTTTGCATCTTCGGCATCAGGAATAGATTTAGTAAAAACAGCCACCTCAGCATTGGCATAATATTGGCTATCTTCATCGATCATGAGTGTATCTTCGCCAATATCTGCCAGATACATAAACTCATGTGCCAACTTACCACCCATCATCCCTGTATCAGATGCAACAGAAATCACCTTCAAACCACAGCGGTGGAAAATATTATAATAGGCTTGATAATGTGCGCGATATTGTTTATCAAGTCCTTCATCATCAATATCGAGGCTATAGCTATCCTTCATCACAAATTCACGGGTACGGATTAAGCCAGCACGAGGACGGGGTTCATCACGCCATTTGGTCTGTATCTGATAGACAAGTTTAGGTAATTGACGATAAGATGTAATATCCTTACGAATCAAGTCTGTAACGACTTCTTCATGCGTCATCGCCAAGACCATATCACGGTCACTACGATCATGAAAGCGCGTGAGTTCATCGCCAATTTCATACCAACGGTTGGTTTCTTTCCAGATGTCCGCAGTATGAACAACGGGCATCGTCATTTCTTGACCACCGATGGCATCCATTTCTTCGCGGATAATGTTTTCAATTTTGCGAAGTGTACGTTGTGCCAATGGCATGTTGGTAAAAATACCTGCTGCCAATTGACGGATATACCCCGCACGCATCAATAAACCATGTCCAATTGTATCCGCCTCAGAAGGGGCTTCACGTAATGTTGAGCCAAATAGCTGGCTTACTCTCATCATTTATCCTTTCTCTAAAAGACCTCTATGGGTCATTATAGTTCAAATTAATTATTTATACAAGAAATTACTCTAATTCTACACGACCATATATCAAAATATCAGCGCGTTGTCCTGCAATGGTTTTGACAATTTCGTACTCAGGATTATCATCCAAAAAGCCTGTATTCAACACCCTCTGCATATCATAGGTGGGAATATTCGGGTCAAGCACAATATAATCAGGGTTTACGTCATCCCAGATATCGCGTGGTTCTTGATATATCTCACGATAGGCAGATGAGAGATAACGGTCACTGGTTGCAGCATAGAATTCATAATCTGTCAGCCACAAGAAATAGTATAAGTCGCCAACAATACGCGCCCCATCGGGTACATTATCTTGTATCCAACGTGCGCCCTGTGGTATCGGTGCAGACTCAATTGTTTTACCACTCAAGGCATATTTAATTGGTGTTCCCATCACAAAACCGAGGTTGACCATAATAAAACATAATGCCCCCCACCCCAACAATTTGGGCGAAATCTGTTTGAAGGTATGAGTAAACAGGCTCACGATAGCAATCGCATAAAATGGAATGAGTGGAATAACATAATATTCTAGGGTAATCTGCGCCGCCAATACCGCTAAACCCAGATGACCCAATACAATCATCAGCAAAATTTGAATATCAACTTGTGTTCGTCGTACCAGTAAGCCAACTAATCCAGCCATAATCAGAATAAATTCAAACTGGGATAACTCTGCCAGCACAGCAAAATATTCAACATAAGACTTAAAAAACTCAACGCCACCCTCAGACCGAAATTCGCGCACGCCAATAACGGCATCTAGCTGTGGGAGAATCTGAACAGCAAATACAATACCAGCCCCTAACAAACCACCTAAGGCATATAAGACCAATTCGGATGAAGGTCGCCATCCATTTTGTTTAAATCCCTGAATATAACTTGGAGCATAAAGCGCAATCATCAGTGCAGGACCAAAGGCAATCGAATGATAATGTGTAAATAGACCAAAACCGACTATCACACCAGCCACAAGATGCAAACGGGTATTCGATTTTTCGACAGCAATACGATGCACCAAAAACGATGTCGTTAATAAGATCGCTAAACCAACATCATGCCGAATGGTCGATGCCAACACTGTCACCGAGCCAGCAAATATCATCAACACGGTTAGCCATGCGGTTTGTTTATCATATAAACCCTTGACCAGTGGGTACGAAACAGAGATAAGAAGTAAAGTCATTAAAAGCTGATAGACACGTCCCTGAACAAATCCTGTGCCGACAATCTGCATCCAGACACCCATCGGAATGAAGTAATGAAAAACATCTTCACCACCGTTAAAAAATAGTAAATCATTCGGGTAAAGTCCGCGCACCCACGCAACAGGCCAACCCAATAACCATGACTCGTCGGTGGGGATATGATTCGGGTAAACAGCAATCGCATTAATTCGTAAGAGAATAAAGATAATCGCAAGTAATCCAGCGATACCAATCACCCGTTTCGAGGTGGCATCCAAGATAGAATCTGCATAAAATGTCATATACCCCAATGCAAATGTCGCGCTCAAAGCTACACCAGCATGTGCATACACCCATTCATGACGCATCATCACACCAAACACAAATAGCCCACTGAGTGCCAACATAAGATAAACAACGGGGAAAGCAGAGAGACGTTTTATCTTTGGTGATGCAAGTAAGTCAATTAGTTTGACCGCCACACCAAAAACAACAAGTGCTTGTAAAACAAACCCTATCGCTAATATCTTAAATTGCGTGCTTTGACCGACATCAGGTGTGAGGATATAGATAATGACATGGACAATCAAACTGAGTTGGAGTAATGATAATCCAAGCCAGTATCGACTGATACGTGAGATGTTTGATATTTGAGTTTTCATTGGTTAATCAGTAGGGGATTTCGTATCTGCATCAGTTGACCATGTGCGCTTGTAATTTTTATCCAGCTTTGCCATGACAGCCTCACCCAAGTCAATCTCACTAATACTCGCAAGTTGTAATAAATAAAGCATCACATCAGCCAGTTCTTCTGCTAAGGCTTCTTTATCATCGCTATCGTCACCCCATTGGAAATGCTCTAAGACCTCACCAGCCTCTAACACTAAAGAAATCGCGAGGTTCTTCGGGCTTTGTGGTTTGGGTGAATCGCCTGCATACCACCCTTTGCTATCAACAAAGATGTGCATCGCTTGAGTTAACGTATCTAAATCCATAAATCCCTAGTAAATCCCTTAATAAGCATTTGGGCTAGACCCTGTAATCGTTTGGAGAATCGTACGAGTGATAATTTTAATATCTAGCCACAATGACCAATTTTCCACATACCACAAATCATAAGTTGTACGCTCTGCAATCGAAGTATCTCCACGTAAGCCATTCACTTGTGCCCAGCCTGTCATACCTGCTTTTTCGCGGTGACGTTCCATATAGCGTGGTATCTGACCCCGAAATTGTTGGACATACATCGGGCGTTCAGGGCGTGGTCCGACAAGGCTCATATGCCCCAACAATACATTAATCAATTGTGGAATCTCATCCCAGTTTGTACGGCGCATAAAACCACCAACACGGGTCACACGCGGATCATTTTCGACTGTCCATGTGCGCCCACTAGATTCTGCATCAAAGCGCATTGAACGAAATTTAATCATCGGGAACGGGCGACCATCTAACCCCATCCGTACTTGTGAATAAAATATCGCACCCTTAGATTCGATACGTATTAGCGTGGCTGTCAACATCATAAACGGTGACAACATAATCAACCCTAATCCTGCACCAAATACGTCTAAGGCACGTTTTAAGCTGAGTTTCCAACCACGTAAGGCAATATCACGCACTGTTAATAGAGGTGTTCCGCCCAAGTCATCAACATTGAGGTCACCTGCCATATAAGCGAAAATATCAGGATACACTTTAATATCAACTTGCCCTCGTTGACAAAGTGTAATCAATTCAACCAACTCAGCACGTCTTGCATCAGATAATGCGACAATTACTTGTTCAACTTGCATTTCATCTATTAGACGCGGTATATCATCATAGCGACCAATAAAAGGATAGCCTAGCATCCGTCCGCGCGGTTCACCACTACTCACAATACCAACAATATGGTATCCCAAATCAGGGCTTTTGTGGATTTTATTGGTAATGTCACGGGCAATGCGACCTTCACCAACAATCAACAAATTTTCACGCGCAAACCCTCGTTTACGTAAAGAGACCCAAATCGAGCGGTGAAATTCACGTCCTGCACCTGTCAGCAACACACTAAAGAACCAAACATAGAAAAATAAACTACGTGGGTATGAGACTTCAAGAGGCGTATTCTGTAATAAAAATTCAAGTGTCCCGTTGGCAAGCAATGCACCGAGTGTCACAATTCCAACCACATTCCGTATTTGATCAAAGCGACTGAATGCACGTTTCAGATGATATAGTCGTGAAAAATAGAACATGACAACAATTGTCAGAACATGCAAAATAATCGTTGGTATATAACTGATTAGTTGAGGTTGTTCCTCGGGTTGGGCAAAGAAGGGTAACAATTCTCTTGCCTGATAAGCAATTACAAATGCCCCCCCCAGCATAACCACATCAACCAAAACCAACATGATATTAGAGACGGCTTTTAAGCGTTGGCTATTCCAAGAATGTGAAGGCTGTTGCTCTAATTGGATGTCGTCGGATGTCGGATCTCGCTCCATAAACCAGTTCCCCCTTTCATCAACAACGCACCCATAATCATCAAATGTAATGGAAATATAGTCGTTTTACGAAAATGTTTTCGATAAAAAATTAGCATCGCTCGCCAAAATTCAAATTGTGCTTTTTCACTCTTACGGCTGGCGGCACGTTTGACATGATGGACAAGCACTTTAGGATAATACCAAACTTTATAACCTGCTTCCTTAATGCGGAAAGCCCAATCCAAGTCTTCACCATACATAAAGAAATCTTCGTCCAGCAAACCAGCCTTCTCTATCGCCTCTTTACGCACCTGCATATATGCCCCCACAACAGAATCCACTTCCAGTTCTTCATTTTCATCTGCAAAGGTCATATTATAACGCCCAAAGGTCGGATTATGGGGAAACAACTTTGCCAAACCTGAATAATGATAAAAGCTAACCATCGGGGTCGGAAAGCCACGTCGGCAAGCCTTATCCAAACTACCATCATTCAGGATGAGCTTAGGACCTGCAACCCCTACATCAGGGCGTGAATCCATAAACTGTACCATCTCATATAAAGCAAGTGGTGGTAGTTCTGTATCAGGGTTTAACAACAAGGCATAACGCGGTGCATTGACAGAGACATCCCCATTATCTTGATAGCCAAGATGCCGTAAACCGACGTTATTCGCACGAGGATAGCCAATGTTGTCATCGTTTATGATGAGTTCGGCTTGTGGGAATTTATCACCAACCATCTGTGCGCTATTGTCATCCGAATGATTATCCACTACAACCACTGTATAAGAAAAATCGCCCTCGCTTGCGAAGACCGTCTCCAAACAGCGTTCCATATAATCACATGTATTCCAATTGACAATAACAATACCTAAATCCTGCATATCCACCTCACAAGTTACAAGGGCAAATTCTACCACAAAAACAACTGCACTAAAATTATAGTCTCTACACGACTATGCCCCAATTGCCTCACAACTTTGCGGATTTAGGCAATAAACAATCAGCGTGGGATTATGCCAATAAGTAGCCATATTCATCATTGCATCTGACCCTGTCCATGTTGGGCGATGTATTTCTATGATACGGATAAATTGATGATCAAGGTCAGAAACATACTGATGATGATAGCGAATCAACTCGGCAGGCACGATAGACTCGGAACGCAATATATCAAATGCCAGCGCATCAGAATAAACCATATAATCGTAGTCATCATCACTGGGCAAAGTTCTTGCATATACGCCGAATTGTTGTTCATAAGGGTAAATAGCAGGGTCAAGTGGAACATTGTATGCGCCATTCAAGAAAAAACGAGCGCCATCTGGAATTGTCTCATATATCCAATCGACCATGATGTGACGTGTATCAGGCTGGGTGAACATCTCAACAACCTGTACTGATAGGATCAAAGGTTGCAAAATCAGTATCATCAATACTATCGGCATTTTTATGCTAGACGGTAAAGGAATTTTCTTGACTAACCAACCAGCCCCAATTGCAGACAATAAAGCGATAAAAGGTAATACCAGAATCTGAACATTATCACTATGTCCCGGGCGGATTGTACGGAATGTCACCACGATATAAACAAGAACAAATATAGTAATTATAAAGGTATATAGTGCCTGCGAATTTTGTCTGAAGAATGATTGAGGTCGATTCACAACACTACTGAATAGAGCAATAAATGAATAGACAATCGCAGGAATCCCGATACCAAATA